>JBLIEY010000080.1:0-12754 GCA_047633475.1 Sulfurimonas sp. | reverse complement strand
CATATGTAATTGTATATTACATAAGAAATGGGGTCTTACTTTAGCACTTAAATGTCTAAAAGTTTAAGATTTAAAAAGATAGGTTAATAATGATGAGTATGAAGTTACAAAAGATCGACATGTTTAAAGATTTAGATGAAGTAACCCTTAGAACAATAGAAAAATTTACTACTAAACATACTGTTTTAAAAGATAATATAATTTTTTACGAAGGAGATGAAGCTAAGTCTTTATATCTCTTGGCATCTGGTATTATAAAGTTATATAAAACTTCATCAACAAACAAAGAAATAGTTTTAAAATATTTTCATGAAAATGAACTTATAGGTGAGGTTGCTAATTTTGAGCAAATACCTTATCCCGCAACTGCTAAAGCTTATAGAGATGTTGAAATAATAAAAATTGATTTTGAAAAATTGAAAGGAATTATATACTCAAATCCTGAATTAGCATTTATTATTCAAACATCTTTAATTAAAAAGATTAAGACTCTTGAAACTATTATATCTACAAATTTAGTTTTGGATTCAAAAGAGAGAGTTGCAAAATATCTTTATAAAAACTCCAAAGACTTTTTTATAACTAAAAATATAATTATTGCAGAAATATTAAGTATATCTCCAGAGACTCTTTCTAGAATACTTAAATTCTTTAAAGACGAAGAGATTATAGATATGAAAGCTAAAAAGATAAAAAAAGATGCGTTACTAAAATATTTTGAATAAGGTTGTATAAAATGATATTGGCAAATGCGATTGTATGTGATGTTAACGGTGAATATAAGGCTGATGTTCGCATAGAAGATGGAATTATTACAGAGATAGGTAGCAATCTTAAAGGCGAAGATATTACAGATGTGAATGGTGCATACTTTTTACCACTTTTAGTAGATACAAATGTAAGACTTTACGATTCTACATTAAACTCAAAAAATATTAAAGCCATATCAGAAGAAGCACATAAAGGTGGAATAGGGCATATAGTATTAAATGCTGATAGCAAACCTGCAATTGATAATGAGGTTGTTTTAGAATTTGCTCAAAATAGTTTGCATAATCTTAGTGGTGCGAAAGTAGATTTGATGTTAAATTCTCTAAAGGAAGATAGCACACTCAGTAATATTGCTATTTTACTAAAAAGTGGGGCTATTGTTCCATACATGAGTACTATTGCTAAAAATGATGTTGCTATTAAAATAGCAGAATATACACAAATGTATAATGTTACTCTTTTTTGTAAGGCTGAAGACAACTCACTGATAAGTAGTGGAGTTATGCTTGATGGAGATGTTAGTTCAAAACTAGGACTCGCAGGTATTCCTGATCTTAGTGAAGTTTTACATGTTTCTCGTATGATAGAAATAGCTAGACACTTCAAGATAAAGATACTTTTTAAGTCAATAGCATCTCCGCGTTCAATCTCATTAATAACTAAAGCAAAGAAAGATGGAGTTGATGTTAAGTGTGAAGTTTCTATTCATCACTTAGTTCATTCAGATGAAGCTTGTGAAGACTTTAATACAACCGCAAAGCTAGATCCACCTTTAGCATCTAAGTCTGATGTTGTACTGCTACAAAAAGCTCTTAAAAACAATGAAATAGATGTTCTTACAACTCTTCATCAACCAAGTTCTCCGCTAAACAAAGAAGTAGCATTTTTTGATGCTGACTATGGTTGTGAAGCACTATCAGATGCTATGCCTTTGTACTATACAAAGTTTGTAAAAACTGGAATTTTGAGTATGTCTGAACTACTAAAACTCACAGTCCAAAATCCCGCAAAATGTATAGGTAAAGAAGCTGGAGAGATTAAAGTTGGAAGTAAAGTAAATGCATTTGTTTTTAATCAACAAAGCACAAAAACAGTAAATAATCAACAATCCCTTTATAATACTGAAGTTCTAAGTGGAGAAGTCGTTAAAGTTATTATTTGAAATTAAAGGGTTATTTTAGGCTCACTAAAATAATACCCTTGAAATTCATCTACTCCTAAGTCCTTACAAATATCAAAAATTTCTTTTTTATGTACAAATTCAGCTATTGTTTTTATATTTAGCTGATTAGCAAAAGATACTATAGTTTTAACAATTTTATATGCATTGGCATCTACATCAATGTTTTTTATCAGAGAGCCATCTATTTTGAGGTAATCAGGTTGTATCTTTAACATATATGAAAAGTTTGAATATCCTGAACCAAAATCATCAATGGCTATCTTAGAACCTAGTTTTTTCACATTATGAATAAACTCTTGAATTTGCGGTATATTATATAATTCATCAGATTCTAAAATTTCAAATACTACATTTTTAGGTCGTTTATGGTTAGTTAAATGATAGTTTATTAAATTAACTATTTCTACATTTAACATATCATCAGCTGTTAGGTTAATTGAAAAAGATTTATCTACATTTTTAAACATTTCAAAGGTTTTTTCTATAACAATTTTAGAGATGCTATTATAGTGTTTAGTCCTTTTCGAGATATCTAAAAAATATGATGGGGCTAAAATATTACCATCAAGTCTCATTCTAACTAGTGCTTCATATTTATGTGTATTTTGATTTGCATCTACAATTGGTTGATAGTACATAATAATATTATCATCATGAATAGCTTGAATAATTTCATTTACAATTTTTATGTTTTTTAAGTGAGTTTCTTTTGTACTTTCTTCCTCTTTAAAAACTATAAGTCCTCTTCTCTCTTTTTTAGCATGAGCAAGAGCCATATCAGCTTTTTCAAGTCTTTTATGTTTATCAAAACATATAGCAGCATACATATTTATATGTATTGTTATATCTTTATTTTCAAAGTAAAAAATGTCGTTATCAATTTTATTTATTATTTCTAATACATATGCCTCAAACTCATTTTTTGAGTAATCCTCATTATTACTAGATATTAAAAATTCATCGCCTCCCATTCTATAAACTTTAAAGTTTTTTTCTTTAGTGTAAGATATAAACTTAAGAGCAATTTCTTTTAAAATATAATTACCTATACTAAATCCAAAAGCATCATTTATATCTTTAAAGTTACTTATGTTAAAGAGGGCTATATCAGCTTCTTTATTTATTTCTAAATCTTCATATAATGCACTACGATTAGCCAACCCTGTTAACCCATCTGTATAAAGCTGTTTAATTAACAATTGTGTTTTTTGTCTATTATCATCTTTTAAAATGTTATATTGCTTTTGTAACTCCAAACCCATATCAATAATATTATCTTCAAGCCCAACCAATGTCTGAGTATATTTATTATCTTGTTTCGAGCGTTTATAAAGTATTGCAAAATCTCTTTGTTTGATGCTATTTGTTATTTTCTTTAAATATGAGATGTAATCTACAAGATACATGATTCTTTTTCTAGTAATAAATAAAATCACTAAAGCACTAATGATTATAAGCATAAAATTTTTCATTGCATCTTTGAAGAACCTTGTTTTAAACTCATCTAATAGCGTTAATGTACATGCATAACCCATTACTTCATTGTTAAAATCAATAAGAGGATAGGTAAGTAGTGTATAGTTTGTTCCATCTATAGTGATGTCTTGAATATCTTTTGTAAAGTCTATCTCTTTTATATTTTGCTCACTGACATTTATGGTTTTATTTGCAAGAATATATTCACCAATTTCTGTCTTATCTTTCATAAAATCTTTATAGTACTTTTTGGCTAAAGAATTTGTTGATTTTTTTGTGTATACAAAAAAAGAGTTATGTTGTGTTTTCTCTTTTAATGTTTCTGGAATCCAATCGATTTTTTTACCTAAAGAAATTCCACCAAGTATGTTTCCTTTATCATCAAAAATAGGATTAGTTGCTCTTAAGCCAGCATATGTTTTACACATTAATGTGTGAGTACTTGCCTTAAATGATGTAGTTACCCACTCTATATCTGTCCTTACATCAGATACATCTTTTCCTATAGATTTAAAGTTTGAAAAATTTACAAATGATATAGCCGGAGGCTTGAAAAAATGAATCTCGTAAGTTAATTTTTTGTCTTTAACACTCTTCCAAATCGGCATTATATGTTCTCTTATGATATTTGGATTGTTTTGTATATATGCTTGTTTTACATTCATATCTGAAGCTAAAATAGTTGCTAGTATCTCTACATTTTTAGATTGAGCGGAAGTAAGGTTATTTAAAATAAGTTTATCTTTGTTAAATGATTCTACTTTTGCGCTTTCTAAACCTAAGTAATAAGAAAAATACTCATTTATAATAAAAAAAGATAAAGCGAAAAGAACAACAGTTAATAACTGTCTATTAACTACATTCATGTAATCCCTTAGATAATAAAATATAATAATATAATTATAAAAAAAACTATATTATTTTATTTTACTCTTTTTTTATAAAACTCTTCTTTATACTCTGCAAATTTATCTTCTAAAATAGCAGCTCTCACTTCTTTCATAAGATTAAGGTAATAGTGTAGATTATGAATTGTTGCTAGTCTAAAATAAGCTATTTCACGTCCACGAAACAAATGGTTTAAGTAAGCACGAGAATATCTTTGACAAGTTATACATTGACACTCTGGGTCTATTGGTGCTTCGTCTTCTTTAAATTTTGCACCTTTGATGTTTATTCTACCAAACGATGTAAAAAGAGTACCGTTTCTTGCATTACGAGTTGGCATAACACAGTCAAACATATCTACACCTCTCTCGATGTTTTCTATAAGGTCTTCTGGAGTTCCAACACCCATTAGGTAACGAGGTTTATCTGTAGGCATATATTTTGTAGTATGTTCTACTGTGTCGTACATTTCATTATTTAACTCACCAACACTAAGACCACCGATTGCAAAACCATCAAAATCTAAGGCACATAGTTCAGTAGCAGATTTTGTTCTAAAAGCTTTGTCAGTTCCACCTTGGATAATTGCAAATATATTTTGTTCAGTACCAATGCCTTTTGACTGTTTTTCTCTAAAATATTGTATAGATTCTCTTGCCCAAGCAGTAGTTCTTTCAATAGAAAGTTTGATTCGTTCTTGTGTTGCTGGAAGAGCAACTAAATCATCTAAAATCATCATGATGTCTGAACCAAGATTGTTTTGAATATCTATGACTTTTTTTGGTGTAAAGAAGTGCTTTGAACCGTCAATGTGTGAGCGAAATTCTATACCATTTTCTTTAGGTTTTGAAATATCACTAAGAGAAAAAGCTTGAAATCCACCACTATCTGTTAAAAAACTTTTTGGAAATGTAGTAAAACCATGAAGTTTACCCATCTTAGCAACTGTCTTGTCTCCAGGACGAAGATACATATGATAAGTGTTAGCTAGAATTATTTCTGCTCCTAAGGTATTTAAGACATCTTCCATGTCGAGAGCTTTTACACTTCCTAATGTTCCTACTGGCATAAAGACAGGAGTTTTTATTGTTGAGTGAGCTGTTTTAATAGTACATGCACGTGCATTTTTTGAAGTTGCTTCTAGAGTAAATTCCATAGTTTAATAAATCCGTTGATAATTTTAGTGACATTATAGCATTCTAAGCCCTTTTGTTGTAGAATCTCAAAAATAATTTAACCAAGGGTTTATTTATGGCAACTGTCAGTATGGGTGATATAAAAAAAGGTGTTCGTTTAATAGTGGGCGAAGTTCCTTGTAAAGTAGTAGAATTTCAACATGTAAAACCTGGAAAAGGTGCAGCCTTTGTTCGTATGAAAGCAAAAAGTTTTTTAAACGGTAAAATGGTAGAGAAGACTCTTCACGCTGGAGATAAGTTTGAAGTTCCACTTATTGAATATAAAACAATGCAATATCTATATGATGATGGTGATATGTACCAGTTTATGGATACTGAAACTTATGATCAGCTAGGTCTTACATACGAGCAGTGTGAAGAGGCTTCTAAATGGTTAAAAGATGGAACTAATGTTGAAATAATTTTCTTTAAAGATACAGCTATATCTGTTTCCGCACCTGAAACTATGGAGCTTCTTATTACTGATACTCCTCCAAACTTTAAAGGTGATACTTCAAGTGGCGGTAAAAAACCTGCAACTCTTGAAACAGGTGCGGTAGTTCAAATTCCTTACCATGTATTAGAAGGTGACATCATTAAAGTTAATACTGTTGATTGTGAATTTTTAGGAAAAGTACAGTAAATCTACACTTCCAATATATTCTTCTAAAATAATTCTTATTCTCAGTATTGCTGAGAATATAATTACTTCATATTAAGACAAATCTACTATAATCACTTTAATAATATAATACTATTAAAGGTGATTATTTTGAGTGCACAACCCTTCACACATTTACATTTACATACTGAATACTCACTACTTGATGGAGCAAATAAGCTCACAAACTTAGTATCTCGTGTTAAAGAACTTGGCATGACTTCTGTCGCTATGACGGACCATGGAAACATGTTTGGTGCTATAGACTTTTATAAACAGATGAAAGATGCAGGAATTAAACCAATCATTGGAATGGAAGGTTATATCCATAATGGTGAAACTATTGATGATAAAAGTACAAAACAAAGATTTCATATTTGTTTATTTGCTAAAAATCAAAAGGGTTATGAAAACCTTATGTACCTCTCATCTAAAGCTTTCATCGAGGGAATGTATTACTTTCCGCGTATAAATAAAAAAGAACTAGCTCTTCATAGTGAAGGACTGATATGTACTTCTGCTTGTCTTCAAGGAGAAGTAAACTGGCATCTTAACCTTTCTAATGAGAGAAATGTCAAAAATGGTGCTTTAGGTTATGATGGAGCTAAAGCGGTTGCTTTAGAATACAAAGAAATATTTGGCGAAGATTTTTATCTAGAACTTATGAGACATGGAATTGGTGATCAGCTTTATATTGACAACAGTATTTTAAAAATTGCACAAGAAACAGATATAAAAGTTATTGCAACAAATGATACTCACTACACTTATCCCGGAGATGCACAGTATCACGAAGCATTTATGTGTATTGGGATGAATAAGCTTTATGATGATCCAAATCGTATGCGTCACTCAGTTCATGAATTTTACTTAAAATCACCAGAACAAATGGCAAGACTTTTTGCAGATATTCCAGAAGCACTAGCACATACTCAAGAAATAGTTGAGAAGTGTAACTTAGAACTTAAACTAGGTGATCCTATTCCTCCAAACTTTAAATTTACTCCTGAATATGCAAAGGCAGATGGGCTAGATATAGATTATCAAGATGATGCTGCACTTCCAGAAGGAGCAACTGCTGAAGATAAAAAAGTATGGTTTAGTGGGATTGATAAAAATGATGCCGAGTATTTTACATATAGATGCAAACTGGGCTTGATAGAAAGACTTAAGCATGTTCCAGAAGAAAAACATGACGAGTATAGAGCACGATTAGAGTTTGAAATGGATATCATCAACTCTATGAAATTCCCAGGTTACATGCTTATTGTTTGGGATTTCGTTAAGGTTGCAAAAGAGATGGGTATAGCTGTTGGACCAGGACGTGGTTCTGCTGCTGGAAGTTTAGTTGCTTATTCTCTTGATATTACAGACATTGACCCATTGAAGTATGACTTGCTATTTGAGAGATTTTTAAATCCTGAACGTGTAAGTATGCCCGATATTGATATGGACTTTATGCAGGCTCGCCGTGGTGAAGTTATAGATTATGTTGTAGAGAAGTATGGTCGTAATCAGGTAGCACAAATCATTACCTTTGGTTCACTGATGGCAAAAGGAGTTATTCGCGATGTTGCCCGTGTTCTTGATATGCCACTTTCTCAAGCTGACAAAATGGCAAAACTTATTCCTGATGAAATTGGAATTACCTTAAATGGTAAAACAAAAAAAGGCGAGTTTATAGATGGAGCTTTTCAAAAAGAGCCAAAGCTTCGTGAACTTATAGATACAGATGCTAACTCAAAAAGGGTTTGGGAATTTGCTAAAAAGCTTGAAGGTCTAAAAAGAAATTCAGGTATTCATGCAGCGGGCGTTGTTATCTCAAATGAAGAACTTTGGTATAAGACTCCTATATATAAGCCATCTGGTGAAAAGACTTTTGTAACTCAGTACTCACTTAACTATCTTGAAGATGTTGACCTTATTAAGTTTGACTTCCTTGGTCTTAAAACACTTGATGTTATTGATAATGCTATTAAACTTATTAAAAGAAGATATGACAAAGATGTAATTTGGCATGAGATAGATGAAAATGATGCTAGAGTTTATGAGGTTATAAGAACTGGTGAAACTGTTGGAATGTTCCAGATAGAATCATCAGGGATGCAAGACCTTAACAAACGTTTAAAACCAGATAATTTTGAAGACTTGATTGCGGTCTTAGCTCTTTATAGACCTGGACCAATGGAATCTGGAATGTTAGATAGTTTCATTGAACGTAAGCATGGTAGAGAAGCTATTGAATACACTTTTGATATTATGAAACCAATCCTTGAAAATACTTATGGAGTCATCGTTTATCAAGAGCAAGTTATGCAAATTGTTCAGCATGTTGGTGGTTTTTCTCTTGGTTATTCGGATATTATCCGTCGTGCTATGGGTAAGAAAAAAGATATGGCAACTTATAATGCAGAGTTTAGTGAAGGTGCAGCAAAGGAAGGACATCCTTATGCTGAAGCGTCTAAGCTTTTTGATTTGATTGAAAAGTTTGCAGGATATGGTTTTAACAAATCTCATTCGGCAGCTTATGCAATGGTTACCTTTCAAACTGCATGGCTAAAGACTTACTACCCAAATGAGTTTATGGCAGCACTTTTGACTTCAGATAAGGACAATACTGAAAAAGTTGTGCGTTATATAGATGAAGTTAAGAGAATGGGAATAGAACTCTCTCCTCCTGATGTCAATGACTCTTATCTGGAATTTTCTGCAATAACAAAAGATGATAAAGATATTATTCTTTTTGGTTTGGGTGCAATTAAAGGAGTTGGTGGAGCTGCTGTTGAGTCTATTATACATACAAGAGAAGAAGATGGAGAATTTACTTCTATAGAGAATTTTGTAAACAGAATAGACCCTTCAAAGGTAAATAAGCGTTTTGTTGAGTCAAGTATAAAATCAGGTGGTTTTGATAGGTTTGGTTATGCAAGAAAGGCTCTTTTAGACCAGATAGAAAAGATAGTAGAAACTGCCAAAAAGGCGAGTGATGCTAAGAAAAATGCAGTTGGAAGTCTATTTGGTGACGACGCTGAAATAACTACTGTAAAACTTGAACTTACAAACTGTGAAGAGTACGAATTAAAAGAGATTTTAGAATTTGAAAAAGAAACTTTAGGTTTCTATGTCTCTGGACATCCTCTTGATGAATTCAAAGGAGTGATGGATGAGTTAAACTACTCACTCTCTTCAGAGCTTGATGGCATTAAAGATGGTAGTTTTGCAATCTTTATAGGTAAGGTTGAAGATATTGTCAAAAAGGTTTCCAAAAAAGGAAATCAGTTCGGAATAGTCAACCTTATGGACTTTCATGGCAATATAGAGATTATGCTGTTCTCAGATAAGCTTGACCAACTAGCAGAAATGAACTTAGATGAGCCTATAGCCTTTAAGGCAAAGATTACTCATACAGAAATGTTTACGAGAATAGGTGTTACAAAAATAATGACACTAAAAGAGTCTAAAAAAGAGTGTAAAAAGATAAAAAAAGAGATTCGTGAAGTTCCTCAAGAACCTTTAAACTTGGCTGTAAGGATAGACAGTGATATGAATATCTTAGATAATCTGTATACTATTATAAGACAAAATCCAGGTAATCGTCAGCTAAAAATTACTATTATATCAAAACTACAAAATGTTGTGATAGATTCAGCGATTAGGGTTGATAGTAAAATAATAAACGTGTTAGATGGGAATGAATCAGTAGACATCATAGGCTAAGAATAAATGAATAAAAAACTATTAAAACAAGCACTCTTATTTGAAACAAAGAATCCTGTTTATTCAGATGTAAAAGAGCTGTGTGTATTAGTAGTTGAATATCAAGATGAGAACAATATAGTAGAACAAGAGATAGTATATGAAACATATTGAATTATTAAAACTCGTTCATGAAAACAGAGAGCTCATAGATAGAGCTTATAGACAAGAGTTTATACAAAATATAGACCCTCAACTTGTGGATTCTACTCTGTTTGTAAAGATAAACGACAGATATAAACTAAATAAAAACTACTTAAACTTTGTAGATTCTGTTTTGCAAAGAGTCGATTACAGTATTATTTTTGGTGATTATGAGCGAGAGTACAAAGAGTTAGTTAAAAACAAAAACAGATACCAAGAAAGCTCAAACGAATTTTATAAATCTGCGATAATTAGACTCATAGAAGATATATACCAAAAGTTTAATAATCGTGACAGAGAGATACAAATACTTCTTCTTCGACTTGAAAATGACACATCCCTAGATATAGATATTTTAATACTTAATGCAGGCGATATACTAGAAAAAGTAGATGAACTCATTAGTGCAAATGAAAAGATAGGTGCTTTTTTTAGAGAAGGCTTAAGAGGTGTTGATGTAGACATTGATGAGCTTTTGCAAAGCATTAGTGTTGATATTTTAAAGTTTATTCAAAATATTGACAGTTATATAAAACAGATAAATCAGTTTATAGTTCAAACGAAAAAAAGACGCTTCCAAAACAAACAGACCATAAAACTCTCAAACATGATTTTGGATGAGGATGTAAACACTTTAGAAGAGCACCTTAGACTTCATTACAAAACTCTTTATCACACTATAAATAGAAGTCAAAAAAACAAAATATACGCTTTTGCTGATGAACAAGATGTAAAAAAACTTTCAAAAGAGTTAAAGAGTATGTTTGCTGATATAGACGTGAGCAAACCTAAAAAAGAGTCTTGTATAAAGCTACAGGCAAAAGAGAAGTTAGAAATAATAGATGTAGAGATGCTTATAAAAGATTTAGAAGATAAAAAGAGTGATGATATATTTATATTTATAAAGTCACATCGTGAGTTAGAAAAGTACAAAGATAACGAGCTGATAAATGAAGCCTTTAAACTTTATTTACAGATAATTACAGATGAAAAAGTTCTCTTTGATAGAAATTTTAATGAGTACGGAATAAAGGTTGCAAAATGGCTATAGGTATAGATGAAGTTTTTAAAGTTTTAAGTAAGGGTGTGATGATTTCCATAAACTCACAAAAGTATCTTGATATTGCGAAATTTTTGATGATTGATGAAAATTTTGATGAACTATTTGATATTTTAAAGAAGCTTGGTTTTACGCTTAATGGTGAAAATGGATACTTTTACATCTCAAAAAAAGAAAACATGAACGAAGCGGAACTTAGCAGTTTTTTAAACAACCATAAAAATGTTTTAATTTCCATCGCCATATTAAAGCAACTCTTTCCATACTTAGATAGAGGAAGCATCTTAAAACAGACAGACTTCATAGTTCACTATAAACAAAAAGAAGATGCTCTTTTGGAGCAAAAATTTGAGTATATTTTTAAGACAAAAGATTTAAAAGATATAGTTGAGAAGTTTTTTGAATTGTTAGAGAAAAACTATATTTTAGAAAAAAAAGACAGTGACTCAAAAGATGAATACCTTGTCCTTAGTGCTATAGAGTACTATACAAAAATAGTTCAAAGCGTGGTGTAGTGATGATTAAAAAAATAATACTGATAAACTCAGCAAACTTTAACTTTTTAGAAGTAGATTTGCAAAAAGACTTGTTTTTCTTAGGGGACAATGGTAGCGGTAAAACTACTGCCATTAGAGCTATTCATTATCTCTATAGTGGAGATGTTAGAAACCTAGGGATACCAACAGATAAAGATGGCTTTAAAGAGTACTACTTTAAATTTTCCAACTCTTATATGATTTATGTTTTTGAAGACTTTTTTATTTTTATGTATAAAGCCGGAGGGGAGATAGTTAAACTCTTTTCTAAACAGAAGTTTGAAATAAGTCGAGTGATTGACGAGTCTAGTAATCTTTATGAACTTGACGTTATAAGAAGATACACAAGAGAAGCAAATCTTAAAAAGACTGTTAAATCACTTAGTGAGTATAGAGATATAATCTATGGTAATAACAAACAACTGCTTGACTTCAAGTTTACTTCCATACGAAACAGCGATACTTTTTTAGGACTGTTTAACGAAATATTTAACATTGATAAGTCTATAATAGATTCAAAAAGCATTAAGCAAGCCATACAGACTACACTTGATTATGAAAAAAAGGTTATTGACTTTAACCATGAAGAGTATCTGCAAAAAATATATGAGTTTCAATCAGAATACAAGTTTTTCAAAGAGTTCGAAAAACAAAAAGACAACATAGATGGTGCATACGAACTCAAAGAAACTCTTTTGGCTTACGAAGAGGATATAAACGAACTAAAAGAGAAGATACTTTACAGAGAAAAAAAAGAGAGTTATGAGTTAAGCCAAAGTGAGACTAAACATAAAGCTATAGAGATACGACTAAGTAAAGTAAAAGAGATACTCAAGATAAAAGTAAATACAAAAGCTAAGTGTGAAGAAAAGTTTAGAATTCTCTCAAATACTCTAGAGTTAGATATACAAAGAATAAGTGCCCTAAAAGAGAAATATTCACAAGAAAATATTTTACTCTATAGAGACAGAGCCGATAAATATGAAGAGATTCTAAATAATCAGAGTGAGTTAAACCAAAGTTACATAAAACTAAAATCTGGTTTTGAGAATGAACTTGACAATATAAACAAAGAGATAAAAACTCTTGAGTATAAAAGAGATA
>JBLIEY010000079.1:0-12775 GCA_047633475.1 Sulfurimonas sp. | reverse complement strand
AAGTAAAACGCGCAGATGCAGTTGGTGTCAAAATAGTTACAAAACTAGAAGCATCTGATGTTTTAGTAGATGCAATAGTTGGTACTGGTTTTAGTGGAGAGTTTAACCCTGAGTTAAAAGAACTTGTTGGATCAATGAACTCCATGGAAGCTTTCAAAATTGCTTGTGATATACCATCAAGTGGTTTTTGTGCCGATGTAACTTTAACAATGGGTGCTTTAAAGAAAAGTATGTTTTTAGATGAAGCTAAAGAGTTTGTTGGAGAGATAAAAGTTTTAGACTTAGGTATAAGTAGAGAAATTTATGAAGGTAAAACAAACTGGCATCTGCTTGATATTGAAGATTTAAGATTACCAATAAGAGCCAAAAAAGACTCACATAAAGGTAGCTATGGGCATCTAGTTTTAGCCTGTGGAGATAAAAGTGGGGCTAGCATCTTAAGTGCACAAGCGGCACTTAGATTTGGAGCAGGTTTAGTCACTTTGCTTGGTTATGAAAACGATATTATTCCACATTCAATTATGTCATCTCATGAATTACCAAAAAATACAACAGCTTTAGCTATTGGTATGGGCTTAGGAAATGAATTTAGTGATAAAGAGCTTAATGAGTTTTTAGATAATAATCTTCCTTTAATAGCAGATGCTGATATATTTCATATGAGTACAATCATTAATATTTTAAAGAGAAAAAATGTAGTGCTAACTCCACATGCTAAGGAGTTTGTATCTTTGTTAAAACTGACAGAACTTGCATCCATAAGTGTAGAAGAATTGCAGAAGAATCGCTTTAAGTATGTAGAGATGTTTACAGATGCTTATCCAGATGTAACACTCATCTTAAAAGGTGCTAATGTCATTATTGCTAATGCAAATCAGTACTTTGTAAATCCTCATGGAACATCGGCCCTTGCAAAAGGCGGAAGCGGTGATGTCTTAAGTGGTTTAGTTGGAGCCTTGTTAGCTCAGGGTTACACAACTTTAGAAGCTGCAAAAAATGCTTCTCTTGCGCATACTTGCTTAGCACAAAACTACGAAGGTGCTGATTTTTCTTTGACACCGGATGATTTAATAGCAGGAATATGTGACTTGTAAGATATTTTATGTTATAAAGTTATAATTAATATAAAAAATATAGGATAATTTATCATGGATAACATTTTAAAAATTGGAAAGTATGAACTTGGCTCTCGTTTAATAGTTGGTAGTGGGAAATATGACTCTTTTGAGAGTACAAAAGAGGCAACTCTCGCATCTGGAAGTGAACTAATCACTGTTGCTATTCGTCGCTTAAATATTACGGACCCAAGTAAAGAGAACCTTCGTGATACTTTTGCTGGAACAAACATAAAGTTTCTACCTAACTCTGCTGGATGTTTTACAGCCGAGGAAGCTGTTGCAACATTTCGCCTAATGCGTGAGGCGACAGGAATTGATTTGATTAAACTAGAAGTTATTGCAGATGCTAAAAAAACTATCTATCCTGATGTTATAGAAACTATTAAGGCTTGTAAAATCTTAGCAAAAGATGGTTTTACAATTATGTCTTATACATCAGATGATCCAATAATGGCGAAGAGACTTGAAGATGCAGGTTCTCATGCAATCATGCCTTTAGCAGCTCCTATTGGTTCAGGTCTTGGTATTCAAAACCCTTACAATATTGTTTTCATTCGTGAAGCTGTAAGTGTACCTGTAATCGTAGATGCGGGAATTGGTTGTGCTTCAGATGCTGCTTATGCAATGGAGTTAGGTGCTGATGGTGTTTTAACTAATACAGCTATCGCTCAAGCTCAAAACCCAGTGATGATGGCTGAAGCTATGAAACATGCAGTTATAGCTGGTCGTATGTCATACTTGTCTGGTAGAATAGCTAAACGTCCATATGCTACTGCATCTTCTCCAGTAAATGGAATGATACAGTTCTAATTCTCTAATTCTCTAAGTCTAAATTTTCTTTGATAGGTGGGTCATAAGCAAAAGCTGTCCCATCCCTTCAAAGAATTTATCTACTCCCATTTCCTTAGCATCTATAGCTTTTTGTAAGGCTACAAAAAATACAAGTTGAGATTCATCAGATGCTTGCATAAATGTATCTATAATATACTCAAACGTCATAGTATGAATCTTTCCATTGACATCAAAATTAATGCTTGAATGAGTGTCTATACTCTCTTCAAGAAGCAGTTTCTTACACTGCTCCTTTACTTGAATGTTCACTATATTATTCCAACTAAAGACAACATAACAATAAGTAGTCCTATTGGTGCAATGTAACGAAGAGAAAAATACCAAGCTTCAAAAGCTACACCTAACTGTGGCTTTAGTACAGCTTCTATTCTCTGCTTCTCCATTACGAAACCAACAAATACTGATATTGAGATTCCAGCGACTGGAAGTAAAATACTAGCCGTTACATAGTCAAGCCAATCGAAAAGGTTTTTGCTTCCAAAAGTAAGGAACTCGAATCCTTCAATATTAGAAAGTATTGCTACTATACCAAGCAGGTAGAAAAAACAACCCATTACTAAAGCAGACTTAAGTCTACTCCAGTTAAATCTATCTATAAAGTATTGAACAGTTGGTTCTACTATAGAGACTGCAGATGTAACTCCGGCAAAGGCAAGTGCAACAAAGAAAAGTACAGCTATATAATTTCCTATACTACCCATCGCATAAAATGCTGCTGGAAGAGATATGAAAACTAGACCTGGACCTTGTGCTGGGTTTGAATCATATTGGTAAAGAAAAGTGAAAAGTGTTAAACCTGCTACTATCGCTATACTAGTATCTAATAAAATGATCCATAAAGCACTTTTAACTAAGTTAGAGCCTTTTTCCAAAGAAGCTGAATAAGTCATCATTGCACCCATACCAAGAGAAAGAGTGAAAAAGGCATGTCCTATAGCTGTAATAAAAGTATGTGAAGTAACTTTTTCCCACTTAGGATTAAACATAAAGTCTACTGCTTGAGAGAAAGCATCCATACTTGTAGCATAGAAAAATAAACCCAATAAGATTAGCATAAGAGTAGGCATTAGAATAAAATTTAATTTTTCAATACCACGCTTAACACCTTTTATAATAATAAATGTAATAAATACAAAGGCAAGTGTATGATAAAAAATTTGAGTTAAGGCATCCGTCTGTAGCATACTCATAAATGCTGCTTCAGATTCAGCTACCGTAGTAGGTAGTGCTGAGAAAGAAGTTACAACGTAGTTGAAAATCCAACCAACAACAATTGAGTAAAAACTCAAAATTGTAATACCGGTAAAACTTTGAAAACCAGCATACTTCCAAGCACGTTTATTTCTAGGTGCTAACTTTTCAAAAGAAGTAACAGTATCTTGTCTTCCTAAGTAACCCATTAATATCTCGGCTAACATTATAGAAAAACCTATAAGTAAAACAGTTAATAAGTATATAAGTACAAATGCTCCACCACCATTCTCTCCTGTAACATATGGAAACTTCCAAATATTTCCAAGTCCTACTGCACCACCTGCAGCTGCTAGGATAAAGCCTAGTCTACTAAATCTTGCTATCTTCATATGTAAAAACCCCTTTTAAAGTGGGGTAATTATACTAGAAAATTATAATATATGAAAGAAATGTCAAAAAAGCATTGACATCTAAGAAGTTATTGACTATAATTGCGCCTCATTAATCAGCGTAATACTTGGTTTTTGTGTAGGTCGGGGTGTAGCTCAGTATGGTTAGAGTACCTGGTTTGGGACCAGGGGGCCGAAGGTTCGAGTCCTTTCACCCCGACCACTTTTATATTTACAAAACATATGGTGAGATTAGCTCAGTTGGTTAGAGCACTGGTTTGTGGTGCCGGGGGTCGCGGGTTCGAATCCCGTATCTCACCCCATATTACAAATAAATATAAGATTTTTAAATAAACAATAATAAATGATAGAAGCGTTCGTGGCTCAACTGGATAGAGTTTCGGATTTCGGCTCCGAGGGTTATAGGTTCGAATCCTATCGGGCGTACCATTTTTTATAACAAATGTGCGCTCTTAGCTCAGCTGGATAGAGCAATGCCCTTCTAAGGCATAGGCCAATGGTTCGAATCCATTAGGGCGTACCACTTTTAGACAACTTTAAAGTAAGATAAAGATTATTTAACTATAATTCTGCTCTTATTAATAATCACATGCGGATGTGGTGAAATTGGTATACACGCCAGACTTAGGATCTGGTGCCGCAAGGCGTGGAGGTTCAAGTCCTCTCATCCGCACCATTTGAAGCAATGATAAGCTTCGAGATACTTCTTAAACAATCAAAATCAAATATTTTAACTTATAGCTATCAAAGTATTTTTAAATAAATACCATTATAAATTGAAATAATCATTATCTCTAATATTTTGACACTATTTTAACCCACTTTTGTTATACAATGCAATATTGCTTTCTTTAATAGCTTATGTAGGATTAGATATGAAAAATATATTACTAGTAGATAGTGACATCAGGTTCTACAACTTTCTTAAATCCTTATCTAACAGTATGGGACGTAACTTGTTTACTCATGACAATTATGAAGACTCCGTAAAATCTTATTTGTCTGACGAGATTGACTTGATAATCATTGACTCCGCATTAGATTATTCAAAACCATTTTTAAATTATATAGAAAAAAATTTCCCTAATCAGAGAACTCTTGTTATTTCTGAAGAGTTAGAATATAGCGTCTCTGAAGGTTGTGAAGCTTGTATACGTAATTACAATAGAAAACGCATCTTGAAACCAATTGATATTCCTTCTCTTATACATCTGTTAAATAATTTTGATGAGTTTGAATGCATATGCAGAAATAAATTTTCATCTCCAGATGGACTAATTGAGATAATGGAGTATATAGTAAAAAGATTTAGTGGAATGAAGTATTTCAGTGAAGGAAGGATACTCTTCAATACGGAAAACCAATCTTTAGAAGATATAACAATTTTTTTACAAAGACACCATATCCCTTTTCAAATTATTGATGAAACAAAGATACAGTTATAAATTCTACCGTAGGTGCAAAATCTTTAAAAAAATAAGATTAAAAATAGCTATTACTTCTCTGTTTTGTAGCTACTTTCTAATATGAGACTATAATGTCTGCTTCATCCTTCCGATGTTCCTAAAGCATTGTGATATAATTATTTATGAAAAAGAAACTCTTAATACTTGAAGATGACATTGCTTTAAATGAAACTATTTCTGATTACTTTGAAAATCTTAGTTTTAGTGTTATAACGGTATATGATGGAAACAGTGCCTTAGATGCTATCTATGAAAACAATTTTGATTTACTCTTACTAGATGTTAATGTCCCAGATATAAATGGTTTTGAGATACTTAAGAGCATAAGAGAACAGAATATTTCTACTCCCGCAATCTTCATAACTTCATTAAACTCTATGATTGATCTGGAAAGTGGGTACGATAGTGGTTGTGATGACTACATTAGAAAACCATTCGCACTTAAAGAACTAAAGTTAAGAGTTGATACAATTTTAAAACGAGAGTTCTTTCATAGCAACAGCACGAAAGTAGAGATATGTACAAACATATACTATGATAGTTCAAGTGATTTGTTGAGCGTTAATGGTGAAGATGTACAACTAAATAACAAAGATGCAAAGCTCTTAAAATTATTTTTACAAAACAAAGATACTTTAGTAACTCATGAAACTATATACTCAACTTTGTGGGAATATGGAGAAGAGATAAGTGAGAGCGCCTTACGTACCTACATAAAAAATTTGCGAAAATATTTAGGGAAGGAAAAAATTGTCAGTATTAAAAAACTTGGATATAGATTTACCACAAAGTGAAAGAAAAACATTATATAGGTTTTTGTTTTTATATATCTTTTTTACTATTGTAACCTTAAGTTTAACGGTAACATTATATTATACCCTTCAAAAAGAATTGGCAAATAGCCAAAGAACAATACTATTAGATGAATATGCAAATGATTTTTTAATCTCACTTGAAGCCTTACATGATGATAAGACAAACACCTTGTTGTATCCAGTAGACGCAAAGTTCAAGACTTCTCTTTATGGTAAGGATTATAAACTAATATATTCAACTCTCTCAAACCCTATAAATTTATTGACTGAAGTAACATATACAAATAATAAAATCATAAGATATGTGACTCAGCCAGAAAAATATTATTTAAACACCCAATATATTATTGTGGAGGTTTTAGATGATGAAGTGTGGCTAAATAAAACTATTAAAACCATCGTAATATATGGCTCATTATTCTTTATTTTCATGTTAGTTATAGGATATTTTTTACTTAACCTCTTTTTAAAACCTATGAAAGATGCTTTGCATCTACTAGATATATTTATAAAAGATACAACACACGAATTAAATACTCCAATAAGCACTATAATGACAAATATTGAACTTATTGACAGGGATAATATAGAAGATAAATATCTCCTAAAAACAATCAATCGAATCGACATAGGCACGAGAACAATCTCCAACATATATGATGATTTGACCTATCTTATGTTAAACAATAAAATCATTTCAAACAATCAAGATATAAATTTAAAACAACTAATAGAACAAAGAGTTGAATATTTTTCAATTTTAGCAAATATAAAAAAGATAAAAATCATAACTAAGTTAAATCCAGATGTAATACTAAACATTGATGAAAAAAAGGTTTCAAAGCTTGTTGATAATATTTTATCAAATGCAATCAAGTACAACAAAATCAATGGTTCAATCTATATAAATTTAGATGTAAACAAACTTAGCATTAAAGATACAGGTAAGGGAATTAAACAAGAGAATATTTCTCTGATGTTAGATAGATATGCACGGTTCGATAAAGTTGTTGGTGGATTTGGTATTGGACTCAATATTGTAAAAATGATTTGTAAAGAGTATAACTTAGCCATAGAAATACAATCTAAACTAGACAATTGGACAGAAGTTTCTATCTCCTGGTAAATTCCACAATCATTCCACAATTATTTTCTATACTTCTCCTGTAAGCAAAACTTAGGAGGAAAAAATGAAAACAATTAATAAAGTTTTATTAGGTTTAGCCGTTGTTGGTTCACTAACAATTGCAGCAGCAGATGGCGCATCTATATATAAAAAATGTGCAGCATGTCATGGTGCACATGCTGAAAAAAAAGCCTTAGGTAAATCAGCAGTTATTCAAGGTTGGGAAGTTCAAAGGACAGTAGCAGCTTTAAAAGGCTACAAAGCTGGAACGTATGGCGGAACAATGAAAGGTTTAATGAAAGGTCAAGTTGCATCTTTAACAGATGCTGAGATTGAAGATGTATCAAAATTTATTGAAACACAAAAATAGATAAGGAAAAATTATGAATAAGTTATTAAAATTAGTTTTAGCTAGTGTAGTGTTACTAGCAATGAGCACAACAGTTGCATCTGCCGATGTTGCTAAGGGGCAAAAACTTTATCTAAAAAAACTAAAAGGTTCTTGCAACATGAATGGTGCAAAAATGGCTACAAAACATTCTCAAGCTGATTGGAAAAAAATTGGAAAAGGTAATGGACTGGCAGCTGAGCTTAAAAAACAATGTCCAACTGTTAAAGATAAAGCTTTAAAAGGTAAATATCTTGAACATTATTATGATTTCTTTTTTGAATATGCAAACGATAGTGGTAACGTTCCAGCCTGTTAAAAACTAAAACCTTTTTTGGAGTCTGATTTCACAAGTTGAATTAACTTGTGAGGTTGGGTTTTGTAAAAGCTTAGTAAAGTGCCTTTATAAGCTTTTCTTTATCTGCAGAATCTTTCGCTTTTTCTGTATCAACGCTTTTCGCAGCAGCTTTATAGTCGCCTTTAGTAATTGCTGAAGTTGCTTTTTCTTTATCTACAGAATCAGCTGCTTTTGTTTTATCTACAGAATTAACAACCCCATTCATATCAAAAGCAAATGCTATGCTTGTAACTGCAATTAATGCCATAATTATTTTTTTCATTTGTAACAACCTTCTGTATTTAATTTTCATAATTATATCAAATTATGTTATATAAAATTTAAACTTTTTTACTTAGGGAAAATTAAAAAGTAAATATAAGGATGGGTTTTGCAAAGCTTTATAAGTAGCGTAAAATATTTTTTCATAATTTTATTTCTCTCTAATTTATAGAGTATGAGATATAGTTTATTGTATAAATAATATACATAAATAGTACTCAAATCAATATTTCTTTAAGCTAAAATAAACTACTAGGTAGCTAGGATTTAAATTTTCATAAAGTGTCTGGTTCGAGAAGAACCGACTCTTTAATAGAGCTGCCCAGAGGCATAAAAGCTCTCTGTAGTTAGGAGAATGAAATACAATATAGGACTTTAATATGAAACTGAAAGATTTAATACAAGAAATAGGAAATAAAGAGACTAGTGGTGTGCCAAATTGGATGATGGGATATTTTAAAAGAAGAACAATCTCTTTTTTTAATGGTCAAAGTGATAGCACTACAGATGTATGTTGGATACAAAGCAAAAACTTTACTATTGATTTAAGATTACCTAAGAACCTAGTTAAAAATAAAAACATAAATACGTATTCGATTAGTGACTTGGATGAAGTTGCAAACTATGAAGGATGGATTGCTAATTCTATCTATGATGGAGAAAAATTATCATGGTCAGGTGGTGTATCTTATCTTAACCATAATAAATGGCCAGAACCAGCCTTTTTGAAAAAAGTAGGAAACTGTATGTTGGAGTTTTCACCTAGTGATGTATATGTGGAAGATTGGAGACTTCAAAATACTACGAAAGGTCCATTAATAGGTTTAGAACTAATTGAAGAAATTAACCTAACAACAAATAAAGTAACAAGAAAAGGTGGCGGTTTAATTATTAGTGCACAATACGCTGCAATTTGTTTAGGTAGAGAACCGAACTTAGATGATGATTTTCAAAAAAAAGAAGAATCTTTACAAGAGATACTTCTTGATAAAAGTATCAATATAAAAGAAAAAGAAGAACTATTAAGATTTGAAACTTCTGTTGCAAAAGGTGATTTAGACACTGGATATAAGATATATTTATCTACAAATCCAAATAAAGATGATAAAGAATTATTTTTATTAGATGGATATAAATACAATGAAAAAAGTAATGAAATTATACAAACATTTACAGATAATAATCAAATATATAAAAGAGTTTATACTATAGATTTTATAGATTTAGAATTTAATTTTGCGATACAAACTAATACAACAGATGAAGCAGAAAATTGGTTTGAACAAGAAAAAAGGACATTAGATAGATATTTAGAAACTCTAAATTAAGTCATTTGATTGATTTTTTAAAGATAGGTGCTGGAAACTCAGAGATTCGAACTCTATATTATAAATATACCCATCTTTCTTAAAGTTAAATATATATGCCTTAAGTTGCCTAATACTAGGATATACTAGAAGTGTTCGTTACCCTAAGTATGATATACTTTTCTATAGTTTTTCAAATTTTGGGTAGCAATAGGGTATCAAAATGGCAAGAGTAAAAAGTAGAAAATATACAGGTGTTTATCAAAATAAACTAGCGAATGGTGATATCAGCTATTCTATAAACTATAAAGATAATGATGGAAAAAAAGTTTGGTTTACTGTTGGTAGAAAATCTGAAGGCATTACAGAAATATATGCCTACAATAAGCGGAATGAGTTTGTAAATAAGAATAGATTAGGGGAAGAGCCATCGTCCCTTGCTAGAAGAAAGAAAAAAAATATAATTACACTCGATAGCATTGCAAAAGCTAGTTATGATATAAAAGCATTGCATAACAAAAACAATAAATTATCTAGAAGAAAATACGAGATGCATGTATCACCACTACTAGGAAAAAATGATATTAAAAGTATTACGACTGATGATATCAAAAAATTGCAGTTACAAAAAACTAAAGAGTTTGCTCCAAAAACTGTAAATACAATTATTGGTGAATTAAGCACAGTATTTAATTATGCAATCGAGAAAGAACTCATTACAATAAATCCTGCTAAAAAAGTCAAAAAATTAAAAGTAGATAATGCTCGTGAGAGATATTTGAGTAAAAATGAGGTCAATACATTGCTTGAATATATAAAAGATGATGTGCAAGCTTATTTATTTGTTTTACTAGCTTTAACTACAGGTGCTAGAGTTGGAGCATTGGCTAAACTTACTAAACGAGATATAGATTTTGAAAATAAAATTATCAAAGTTACAGATGAAAAAAATGATGAAAAATACACTGCTTTTTTAAATAATGAGAAACTTGAACAATTACTTATAATTAGAGTGGTTAATCGAAAGCTTGATATACCAATATTACAAGAAAATCAAGCTAATTTATATGAACAATTAAAAGATAAAATTTCTAAGGTGTTAAATAGTCTCTTTAATGATGAGATTACTAATCCTAAGCATAGGGTAGTAATACATACATTAAGGCATACATTTGCTTCTCATCTAGCTATAAATGGTACACCAATTTTTACAATTCAAAAATTATTGAATCATAAAGATATAAATATGACTCTTAGATATGCTAAGTTAGCGCCAGATAGTGGTCGTAATAGTATAAAAGAATTGGGATTCTAATTTAGGAAGGGCTAGAATGTATAGTTTGTGTTTGTATGGAATATTATTTTTGTTTTTAAATTTCTAATAAATTTATGAATTTTAAATGAAAATTAAAAGTTTTATAGGAATTGTAAAATATCAATAGTTCTTAAAAAAAAGAACTATGATAAGATTTAACCAATATGTCGTAATTGGTGTAATTGCTCGACAGAGACTTCTTTGTTATCTATTAATCGTAATAATAAATCAGTGGCACGAGGTTGTGTTACTTCAGCTCTTTCATATTTTGAAAAAGCATTTACACCTCCTCCAAAAATATCTTGGGCCTGAACCTGTGTAAGTTTTGCTTTAAGTCGTATTCTTTTCACCTCTTTTGGTGCAAGTAACTCATCGGCAGTTCTTTTTGCTAATAGAATACTGTTAGTAATTTTCTTTTGTTCAGAATCGTTGTGGAATCCTTCACCACAGACTTCACAATAATCACCTTTCATCTCAAATGTTAATGTTTTATTTTTATATGGGATTGTTCCATCTCTTGTTTCTTTATAGAGATTACCATTGCATATTGGACAGTTCTTCATCATTAATCCTTTTCTTTCTCTTTTTCGTCTTTATGGTTTTATTTTTCTTTAAAAGAAATTACGATTGCTATATCTACTATTTGTAGTTTAATATACCAAACAATCTCACCATATAGCTTGTGATAAACGTCTTGCCAAATCAACTCATTGTGATGTGATTGCATAGACTTATAAAAATCGTTTGGACTCAATAAATGTATAACAGCCTTTATGTCTTCATCTGTCATATCATGTATAGCTGCGTCCATAATGGCGTTGCTAGTTATTCTTGAGTCACCCTCACTTATTAATGTTTTAATGCTCTCGAGAGAGTACCTTGGTGTTTTGTTAGACATAATGCACTCCCTTTTGAATATCTAATTGTAACCTATATGGTTAGTTATGTCAATAGCTATAGATTACAAAGCGTCTATTAGTTTTTTTGACTTAAAATAAAATACGGGGGGGGGTATATAAATAGCAGGAGATACTAGTAAAGAGTATGATTTCTATCAATCCAAGTAATGTGAAATACTAACATATTTTTAATTTAATATCCCTGACCTTTTGTGCTAATAAAGCAACACATATACCAAGTATATCGTATTAAAATAAAATTACTTTACTGCACAATTAGCCTAAATATATTTTTAACCTGTATTTACATATATAACGCGCTAGTAAGAGTTCGAATCTCTTGCTCACACCATAGTCTCTTATAACTATCAACTATAAACTTTAAAGCTGACCTCATTTAAATGCCTATGCAATAATACTTTGATATAATCAAACAAAATAAAATATACTATGTAAATATGCCAAACGATATTACAAAGGTTAGAATATATGAAGTTTAATGAAGATTCAAGAGTAAAAATTCCCACCATTTTACACTTAATGCGTTTAGGTTATAAATACTTATCTTTAAAAAATCCAAAAATTATTTGGGATAGTTCAACAAATATCTTCACAAATATTTTTTATAAAAGTATCAAAGATATTAACCCTGAACTTAATGATATTGAAGTCAATCAAGTTTACGATGATGTTTCTCTTTGTTTAGAAAATGAAGATTTAGGAAAAGCCTTTTTTGAAAAATTAATTGACAAATCAGGTACTCGTTTAATCGACTTTGAAAATTTTAATAACAACACTTTTAATGTTGTTACTGAACTTACATACAAAAAAGATGATGATGAATTTCGTCCTGACATAATTCTATTAATCAATGGTATGCCTCTTGTATTTATTGAAGTTAAGAAACCAAATAACCAAGATGGAATACTTGCAGAACACAAGCGTATTCAAACACGATTTCAAAATAAGAAATTTAGAAAATTCGTAAATTTAACCCAATTGATGATTTTCTCAAATAATATGGAATATGATGATAATTCTCCGATGCCAATAGAAGGTGCATTTTATGCTACTTCGTCATATCAAAAGCCTATATTTAACTATTTCAGAGAAGAACAAGAATTTAATTTAGATAATTTACTTTCTACTATAGGTGACACTGATGAAACTGCTGTACTTAAAGACAATAACTTAGTTAGTATTAAGCAGTCTCCAGAGTTTGCAAAAAATAAAAAGCCTGATACACCGACACAAAGACTATGTACT
>JBLIEY010000078.1:0-12834 GCA_047633475.1 Sulfurimonas sp. | reverse complement strand
ACTCTATTTTAAAACTTACTGTCAGTATGGGTATATGTGAGTTTACTGAATCTGAAGATACCATCTATTCTCTTTTAAATAAAAGCGATCAGGCTCTTTACTATGTTAAAGGAAATGGACGAAACAATGTCCATCTTTATGTGTAAAGAATATAACTACAATAAGGTTTTAAAAAATGGCTACACGACTTAATATTGAACAACTTGGTTCAGAGATTATTAGAGAGATAGCTTCAGAGGTTATTGATATTGAGTCTGATGAGATACAGACTCTTATTGACGATATGTTTTTTACATGTGAAGAAGCTAATGGTATGGGTATAGCAGCACCTCAAGTTAATCAATCCAAAGCTATTTTAATCATTTCATCTAAACCTAATGAAAGATACCCTCATGCTCCAATGATGGAACCAACAGTATTGATAAACCCAAAGATAATATCGCACAGTGATGAAATGTATAAAGATTGGGAAGGTTGTCTTAGTTTACCAGGAGTCAGAGCCCAAGTTCCTAGATATACAGATATAGAAGTGTCATATTTTGATAGAGTTGCTAAACAACACTTTGTAAAATACAGTGATTTTATAGCCAAAGTATTTCAACATTAGTACGACCATTTAATAGGTAAAGTGTTTATTGATAGAGTTGAGTCAACTAATGACATTGTTATGGAACAAGAGTATCAAAAAATAGTAGCTAATTCAAACTAATAAGATAAAAAAAGCTTAATAGATGTTGAGAGATTTTAGTAGTATTAGTATGCATTCCCATCGGGGACGATGGGAACGAGGAAATAAGTTACCTAGCGGTCACTTATTGGCTACAGTTAATAGTTATCAGCTATTGAACTATTGTACAACATGTAGTATAATGTATCTACAAAAGGATACATTATGAAAAAAGCAATTAACATTCGTATGGATGAAGCTTTATTAACTGACTTAGATTCTTATGCTTCTGAGTTAGAACGTTCTCGTACATACATCATTGAAAAAGCGGTAAGTACTTACTTTGATACACTCGATGAAATGATTTCAGATAAAAGGATAGATGAGTTAAAAGCGGGAAAAACTGAAGTTTACTCACTTGAAGAAGTTGCCAAAAGACTTGGCTTGAGCTAATGTTTAAAATTATTATCCCTAAAGCTGCATTTAAAGAACTAGAAAAAATAGACTCTCAAAATCAAAAACTTATATTTGAAAAAATCAAAGATTTAGAAGCAGGAATTTTCACATCTGATAAGTCTTTAAAGGGTAAACATAAAGGTAAGTTTAGAAAAAGAGCTGGTAATTTTAGAATTGTGTACTTAAAAGAAAATGATATTTTAGTTATTACACTTATTAGAATAGCACATAGAAAAGAAGTTTACTAAAACTTAACAAGAGTATAGATGCCTAAGCTTAGTACTCATCCTCAAAAAAGAACTTATAGTAAAATTGTCCTGTTTCTTCATCGTAGCCTTTTTCGTAGTTTCGTCCTTCTTGAACAGTATTGTTTAAAAATTTTATTTGTACACTTTCATCTAGAGTTATAGACGCTCTAAAGCTATTTCTGTATTTTTTGACATCATCTTTACTGATTCCAAAGTCATCGTCAAAACTGACTGAACTTTCGTCTGCGTAATTGTCTCGGTATGTGCGAAAATCTTCTTGCATGTTTTCATTTGATGCCATTTCATCAAAAAACTCTCTTTGACTAAAGTTTTCATTTTTTTCAAAAAAGTCTATACAGTTATTTCCAAAATCAACTTGTTCACTCTTTTCATAGTTTGGTGTAACCACATCATCTACAAAACCCTTACACATATTCATAAACTGTTTTGTTTTAAAGCTGTCATTTTCTACAGGAGCGATACTTAAAAACTTATTTACCCAGTAGTCAGTCACTTTTTGGTGAATGTCTATATTGTAGATATTATAGCCTTGTTCAGCGTCATCGTTTATGATGAAACATCCTTTTTCTATCTTACTTGCATTGATGCCCTCATCAGTTCCCAGAGTCAAAGAGTCATTGTTTTTAAGTACTTTGAAAAACATATCTTTTTTTTCTACTTTATAGATGCCAATAGCATCTCGAAACTCTTCATCAAATTTTATATCTTTAAAATGCACTATGAGGAGTTCACCCATCATGATTTTAGGATGTGTAGATGCATTGTATAGATGCGAGGCAATTCTCTCAGCAGACTGGGCAAAGTCATTGTTTTCAAAAATACTTTTTGCGTACATGTAAACTTCGTTGAAAGATAAATTAGAAGAGTGTGTAAAACGGTGTAAGTCAGTCTCTAGCTGAAATGGTTTTAAAAAATAGTGTAGTAGTTTATTTTCCAGTTCTGGCTCTACGCTTTGAGGATTATGAGATAGAAAAACTCCCTCATCTTTTTGTTTGTTACCAACTTGGTGTACTATTAGTTTTTCTATACTTGCATTTGAAAAATCCATCACTTCTCCTATTAAAGTGAAACTCTATCAAATCAACCCTAACAAGTGAATGAATTTCCACTTTTATATACTTTAAAAAATAGACAATCCTGTTTTAGTTGTAAACAACTCTAGTGCTTTCCTACCAACTAAGGAATTTCCTTGAGCATTTAAACCAGGAGACCATACTGATATACCCATAAGTTTTGGCACAATAGCAACAATGCCTCCACCAACTCCACTTTTTCCAGGTAGACCTACATTAAAAGCAAAGTCTCCAGATGCATCGTAATGTCCACATGTAAGCATAACTGCATTGATTCTTTTAGATTGAGAAGGTGTAATATACTCTATTGCTGTAATAGGGTCAGTTCCGTGATTTGCAAGGTACATCATTGAACGAGAAAGCATCTTTGTACTCATCTCAACTGAGCAGTGTTTAAAGTAGACATCAACAACATCATCTACTTTATTATCTAGGTTATTAAAACTTTTCATTAAGTTTGCTAGTGCTAAGTTTTTAAAACCATGTTTCATCTCTGAATCAGATACTATTTTATTTGAAGTTATTGTTTCATCATCTGCAATTGATCTAATAAACTTTAAAACCTCTTCATAAGCAGTATCATAACTACCGTAGTAGTTTACAAGAGCATCTGTAACATTAATCGCACCAGCATTTATAAATGGATTTCTAGGTTTTCCTTGTTCATACTCGAGTTGAACTAAAGAGTTAAATGCATTTCCAGATGGTTCGTGTCCTATTCGTTTATATAGATCAGTGCTGTAAAACTTTAAAGCAAGAGTAAAGGTGAAAACTTTTGAGATGCTTTGTATAGAAAATAGTGTGTCACAAAGACCTACGCTATATTGTTGCCCGTCAAAAAGAGTAATGGACATTGCAAATTGTTCCGGATTAACGTTTCCTAATGCCGGAATATAATTAGCAACTTTGCCATCTTTTAAGAGTGGAGTTACCTCGTAAGATATTTCTTCTAATATTGATTGATAATCCAATGCTTATTACCTTTTTATAATATACAACAATAGGAAAAATTATTTCTGTGGTTCACTTATTTGTTTGTTTAAAGAAGTCAAATCACCTAAAATATTTATGTTTGTAATTTTTCCATTTTTTATATGAATAAATGAAGCACCTGAATAACATATACGATTTCCAGTTCCAGCATGATTAAACAACTGCCCTTCGTGTGTTCCTGTATATGTCACATAAGTAGCAACAATATTGTTCTCACATATTGACATTTCTACAGCATGGTAAAGGTTTGGGATTGCTTTGATTAGCATCTCAGCATACTCTTTAAACCCTTCTATACCATTAGCTGTAATATCAAGTGAACCACGAAATCTGATATCTTCATCACATATCTTGTCTGCTTTAGAAAAATCCTTTTCATTCCACATCTGATAATAACTATTTACTAGTTCTTTATTTGTCATAACTTCATCTCTCTACTCTAAATATTGTTGTTTATGTGGAAATTTTTCTGATGTGTTATATTCATCATCTTCCCAACTACCGTATTCATCATACGAATCATAATCAATTGTGAAAATCTTAGGGTAACCTCTAGAAAGAAGTTCCTCGTCAATTAGTTCACTACTCAAAACTCTACCACCGTAAAGTTTAACGATATCGGCAATATCTGCCGCATCAACGCCACTAAGTTCCATTTCAAACACTACATCAGAAACGTTCATTGTGCCCTCATAAAATTATTATGTATTACATAAGATAACCGTTTGACAAACATGTCAAACACAGCCAGAAAAAACCATTAACTTGAGTAAGAAATTATACTACTTTTTTTAAAATAATTAGTGCAAAAATAAAATTTAGTGACAAATATAACTGTATAAGCAAATAACTAAAGAACAAACTCTAAGTACTCTAATAAAGCATGTGTTATAATCACATATTAACCTCTATAAATAATTACAATCATAGGAAATTTTCAGATGTACATATATGATTCAGTACAAAAAGTAAAACGTGAATTTAGACCAATAGTAGAAGGGAAAGCTTCTTTATATGTATGTGGCCCAACAGTTTATGATGACGCGCATCTAGGTCATGCTAAGAGTGCTTTGGTTTTTGACTTACTTACAAGAGTTCTTAAAGCCAATGGCTACGATGTTACATATGCTAGGAATATCACTGATATAGATGATAAAATCATAAAAAAAGCAGCAGAGTCTGGTAAAGATATCAAAGAAATAACAGACTTTTATACAAATGCTTTTCACACTGAGATGGATGCCATCGGTGTTTCTCGTCCTGACATAGAGCCAAAAGCAACAGAGTCGCTAGATGCAATGATAGAACTTATACAAAAGTTGATAGATGCTGGTCATGCTTACACAACAGTAGATGGTGATGTTTACTTTGATACTTCAAGTGACAGCGAATACCTAAAACTTTCTCACAGAGTTCAAAATGAAGATGATAAACTCCAAAGAGTCCAAAGTTCGTCTTTAAAGAAAAACCCTGCTGACTTTGCTCTATGGAAGAATGTAAAAGATGACACTATTACTTTTGATTCTCCTTTTGGTAAAGGTCGTCCGGGCTGGCATCTAGAGTGTTCTGCAATGATAGAGAAGTATCTTGCATCTGAGGGTACAGAGTTTGCAGTAGATATCCACGGTGGAGGAGCCGACCTACTCTTCCCTCACCATGAAAATGAAGCTGCTCAGACTAGATGTGGTACTAATCACGCACTTGCTAATTACTGGATGCATAACGGTTTTGTAAACATAAACGGCGAAAAAATGAGTAAATCTTTAGGAAACAGTTTCTTTTTAAAAGATGCACTAAAAGAGTATGACGGAGAGGTTCTTCGTTTTTACCTTTTAAGCATTCATTACAGAAGTAATTTTAACTTCAACACTGAAGATTTAGCGACATCTAAAAAGAGACTGGACAAGATTTACAGACTTAAAAAAAGACTTTTTGGATTAGCTGAGAACACAGAAGCAACTGAGTTTAAAGATGCACTTTTAAAAGCTCTTAGTGATGATATGAATGTATCTTCTGCTCTAGCACTTATTGATGAAATGATTTCAAATGCAAATGAGACTTTAGACACTGCCGGAAAACATAAAGTACTAAAGCGTGAGACTATCTCAAACCTTTCTTACATAGAAGAAATTTTAGGTTTTGGTTCTAAAAATGCCTATGAGTATTTTCAGTTTGGCGTAGATGCTAAAACTAAAGAGCAAATATTTGACCTAATCGTAAAAAGAGATGAAGCTAAAAAAGAGAAAAACTTTGCAGCATCTGATGCTCTTCGTGATGAGATTTTAGCTTTTGGGGTAAACATAATGGATACACCGCAAGGTACTTTTTGGGAAAAGGTATAAATGACTATTTTAGAAATACAAACACATATAGAAGAAAATTCTAAAGAACTGACAAGCGAGTTCAAAAGACTTTTTCATGGTCGTGGTGGACTTTATGAGGGTTGGAAACATCTAACTATTGATTCTATAGATAATATTTTGAGTGTTGCTCTTTACTTTAAAGAAGAAAAAGAAGAAGAACTTCTTGAGATGCTAAAGTTATTTATAGCATCTACTAGACATAAAACTATCGTCTTACAACGTCGCTATATAAAAGGTTCTCCCAGCGAAGTTATAGTCGGTGAGTTAGAAGATGATATCTTTGTTCTTGAAAACGGAATGAAAATAAAACTCAACCTGTTCTCAAACCAAAACAGCGGTTACTTTCCTGATATGAAAAAAGGTAGAGAATTTGTAAGACAGAACTCAAAAGATAAAAGCGTTTTAAATCTTTTTTCTTACACTTGTGCTTTTAGTATAGCGGCAATGCTTGGCGGTGCGTATAAAGTATCCAACATAGATATGAGTAAAGGTTCTCTAACCATAGGACGTACAAATCATCACTTAAATGACATAGATACCAAAACTGTAAGTTTTCATCCATATAACATCTTAAAATCATTCTCTCGCATAAAGAAAAAAGGTCCTTATGATTTGATTATCATCGACCCACCCACCTTTCAAAAGGGAAGTTTTGAAGCGACTAAAGACTACAGAAAGCTTATAGCAAAACTACCCCTGATAGCATCTGAGGATTGTACGCTTTTGGCTTGTCTGAACTCGCCTGATCTTGGTGCAGAGTTTATAACAGAACTTATTAAAGAGTTAGCACCGAGCTTTAAGTTTTCAAAATGCTTAGAGAATGTTCCTGAGTTTGCAAGTGAAAATGAAGAAAGAAGCTTGAAAAATCTTGTTTTTCAAAGAGAAAGACTGTAGTATACTAACAACATTAGCTAAAAGAATAAATAATGAATACTATTAATGAAAATAATTTAGAAGTTAGAAAAGAGCTATTAAGACTATCCGAGGAAAATGTTCTTCCGGCGTCTATCGGTGTTATGATAAACTCGATCGTGATAACTGTTGTTTTTTGGAATATTGCTGATAAAATATTCTTATCTTTCTGGTTGCTTTGCACTATTTTTATATTTTTTATTAGAAACATAAACTCGAGGTTATATTTAAAAAATATTCAAACTAGTTCACTATATTATTTAGAAAAGACCTTCAAACAAAGGACTTTAGTTACTTCTGTTATTTTAAGTATTGGTTTTGTGGTTTTATTACCAGACAACAAGCCATATCATCAGGCATTTTTGACTGTCATTGTAACAGGAATATCAGCCGCGGCTATGTTAAGTATAACTTACAAAAAACTTGCTAGGTACTACCTTCTGATTTTAATGCTTCCATATATATTTTCTTTGTTATTGCTTGGAGAGTGGATGCTTAATCTTATATCAGTATTAGCAACTCTTTATTTAACTATGCTTATAATATTCTCAAAAAGATATCATAAAAAAGTCATACAACTCATTACATCAAACATGCAAGTAAAAAAGTCAGAAAAAGAGTTAAAAGTATCTGAGAGTAATTTTACTTCTATATTTCAAGAAGTTCCTATTTCAGTTTTTACATATAACAAAGATTTAATAATAACACAAGCTAATAAATCTTTCTCTTGCTTAGTAAGCATTCCAATAGATGAATTAATAGGCTTAGACTTAAAACTAATTCCAGATCAATCTATCATACCAACACTTAATGCTGCTCTTAGTGGAAAAAAAGGTTATTACAAAGGAAAATATCATACACGAGCCTCAGATGAAGATCTTTGGATAAAGATGGAAACGGTACCAATGTATGAAATTCAAAATAAAATTAAAGGTGGTCTTACAATTATTGAAGACATATCTTCTCGAGTACAAGCAGATCAAAAGATTCACCATCAGGCTTTTTATGACCATCTTACAGGACTGGCAAACCGTTTAACTCTGCAAGACCGACTTGAGCAACAAATAGCCAGACTTGAAAGGCACGATATTTATGGAGCTTTACTTTTTATAGACATAGACCACTTTAAAACAATTAATGACTCACTTGGTCATCATATTGGAGATATTCTTCTTCAAACTTTTGCAAGTAGAACTTTTAGTATTACAAGAAAGGAAGATACTCTAGCAAGACTTGGTGGAGATGAGTTTGTTGTACTTTTATCTGATTTAGGAAAAGACATAGAAAAGGCTAAAGAATATTCATTCGATGTTGCACAAAAAATACATGAACTCATGAAAGAACCAATTTTAGTTGAGGAACATTCTTTACTCATGACACTTAGCCTCGGAATTACTCTTATCTCCAAACAAGACAATAACATGAATGATGTTCTAATAAGGGCTGATGTAGCAATGTATAGGGCTAAAGAACTTGGCAGAAATACAACATGTATTTTTGAAGAGTAAAGACACCTTAAGTCTCTTTACTTTACAAAACTTCTCATTAGTCTTTTTTTTATACCAGTTTCTCACAAAAATCAGCTAAAAGTCCACTTTTGACATTTTTATACGTCTCTTCTCCTTTTAACTTTTTAACTATGGCAAGAGCAAAGCATATAGCTGTCGCAGGTCCGCGTGATGTCATAATATTAGCATCTTCAACAACCATAGATTTATCACCCATATAGCCTTCTACTCTTATCTCTTCTTCAACAGAAGGATAGCAAGTATAGTTTTTCTTTAGTACTCCCGCTTTGTTAAGAGCAAATGGTGCAGCACAAATAGCAGCAATATTTTTACCCTTAGCATCCATCTCTTTTAAGAGGCTTTGAACATATTTATCATCAGCTAAAGCATAAGTACCTTCCCAACCACCAGGAAGAACTATCATATCAATAGCATCTACACTTATATCTTTTACTTTAACATCTGTTTGAATAACTATGCCATTAGCACCTTTTATAAAATCTTGCTCATTCAGTGAAGCTACAAGAACTTCTACCTCTGCTCTTCTTAACACATCTATGATTGTCACTGCTTCTATCTCTTCAAAACCTCTAGCTAATGGGACTAAAACTTTACTCATATTAACTCCTTATCAAATTATTACCTTTATTTTAGTATAATCTTTAAAATATTAAAAGGTAAGTTTATAATGATCATTAAATATGACAGCTTGAAACCTTGGCTATTTAAGCTACAGCCAGAGTCAGCACACCACTTAGCAGAAGCAGCAATAAGGACGACAAATATTTGTCAGATACCATTTAACTTTTTTTTAGAGTCTCACTTCATAGCTGATGACGTATTAAAACAAGAAATTCTTGGTATGGAATTTTTAAATCCGGTAGGACTTGGAGCAGGATTTGACAAAAATGCTACTATGGTTCATGGTATGCAAATATTGGGTTATGGTCACACTGAAATTGGGACTGTAACACCTAAACCACAAGCTGGGAATACAAAACCAAGAATGTGGCGTCATATCGAAGAAAACAGTATCCAAAATGCTATGGGTTTTAACAACGATGGCGCACTAAAAGTTCAAAAAAGACTTAAAAAAGTATTTCCTTTCACTACTCCTATCGCTATAAATATTGGAAAGAATAAAGTAACGCCGGAGAATGAAGCTATCAATGACTACACAAGTCTTATAAAAACATTTGACGGTCTTGGAGATTTCTTTGTTATCAATATCTCTTCTCCAAATACTCCTGGTCTTAGAGACTTACAAAATGAAGAGTTTATAAGTGAACTTTTTACAGAAACTAAAAAACTTACAGACATGCCAATATTTTTAAAAATATCACCAGATATGACAGAAGAAGAGGCAGTAACCCTTTCAAAAATAGCAGTAGAAAAAGGGGCTGATGGTATTGTTGCTACAAATACTACTATTGATTACTCACTTGTTAAAAGCCCATTTGATAAAGGTGGACTTAGTGGTGAAGTCTTAAAAGAAAAGAGTTTTAAAATTTTTGAAGCTGTAGCAAAAGAACTTTACGGTAAAACTACCCTTATATCTGTTGGTGGAATCGACTCGGGAGAAGAAGCTTACAGAAGAATCAAAGCAGGAGCTTCTCTAGTGCAGATACTAAGCGGAATGATATTTAAAGGTCCAGATTTGATTATGGATGTAAACAAAAAGCTCATAGAGCTTATAAAAGCTGATGGATATACAAATATCACTGAAGCAATCGGTGCAGATAGAAAATGAAAACTTTCTTTGCACTCATATTAATTTTAGGGACACTAATGGCATCTTCACTACCAAAGTATGAGACAAAAACACTAAAAAATGGCTTACAAATTGTTGTAATTCCTCTTCACAATTCTACAAATGTAATATCCACAGATATTTTCTACAAAGTTGGAAGCAGAAACGAAGTCATGGGAAAAACTGGAATAGCACATATGCTAGAACATATGAACTTCAAGTCTACAAAAAACCTTCCAGCTGGTCAGTTTGATAAAGAAGTAAAAAGTATAGGTGGAATAAATAACGCATCTACTGGTTTTGACTACACTCACTACTATATTAAGTCAAGCACAAATAACCTTTCAAAATCACTTAGCCTTTATGCAGAACTTATGCAAAACTTGAATCTAAAAGATGAAGAGTTTCAACCTGAACGTGATGTTGTTGCTGAAGAGAGAAGATGGAGAACAGAAAACTCTCCACTTGGTTTTCTTTACTTTGCAATGTTCAACAATGCTTATGTTTATCATCCATACCATTGGACACCAATCGGCTTTATGAATGACATTCAAACTTGGAGTATTGAAGATATAAAAGACTTCCATAAGACTTATTATCAGCCAAGTAATGCCATCTTAATAGTAACAGGAGATGTAGACCCTAAAGAAGTGTTTAAGAACGCTGAAAAAGAGTTTGGTGATATAAAGAATACAGCTAAGATTCCTGAATTTAAATTTGTAGAACCTGAACAAGACGGAGCTAAAAGAGTAACTGTGCATAAAGATAGCGAAGTAGAAATGATAGCTATTACATTTCATATTCCAGACTTTAAAGATAAAGACCAAGTTACACTAAGTGCAATTTCTGAGATACTTTACTCGGGTAAAAGCTCAAGACTATACAAAGAACTTATCGACAAAAAACGTCTGGTAAACCAAGTATATGCTTACAACATGGAAAATATTAATCCAGGTCTATTTATATTCTTAGCATCATGTAATCCTGGTGTAAAAGCAGAAGAAGTAGAAAAAGAGCTTATAGCGCAAATAGAGCTCATAAAGAATACAAAAGTTACAAAAGCTGAACTAGATAAAGTGAAGATTAACTCAAAAGCAGATTTCATATACTCACTAGAGAGTTCAACTTCTGTAGCCAATCTTTTTGGAAGTTATCTTGTTCGTGGTGATTTAACTCCACTTCTAACTTATGAAGATGAGATTAAAAAAATAACACCAAAGAAAGTTCAAGAAGCAGCACAAAAATACTTTAACTTTAACAAATCAACTACAATCATTTTAAAAAAAGGTGAGTAGTTGCTCTCAATCACTTATGCCGAATTTGATCAAGCTGTAGAAACGCTTGGTCTAATTGGTGTTGAAAGAAAAGGTGATATAAAAAAAACATACTTAAAGCTCTCTCGTAAATATCACCCAGATATGCCTAATGGTTCAGTAGAAAAATTTCAAGAAATCAACAAGGCATATAAAATTTTAAACAAATATGTTGAAAATTTTAAATATAGATTTACAAAAGAAGAATTTGGGAACCAGCACCCTTTCTCTATGGGAGATACCGATTGGCTTCATAAACCAATAGATAACTCTAGTAAAATCTAATGGATATTATAAACTTTGAAAATATCCATGTTGGATATGACACAAACCTTGTTTTAAAAGACATAAACTTAAAAATTAAAGACAAAGAGCATTGGGCTATTTTAGGTGCAAACGGTTCTGGAAAATCAACCTTAATGAAACTCATCCAATCAGACATTCATCCACGAAGAAAATACAAGTTCAAAAAAGAAATCTTAGGAGAATCTATATATTCTATCTTTGACCTTAAAAAAAAGCTAGGTATTATAACCAATGATTTACATAACTTTTTTTATACAACTGGTTCATATTTAAATGCTTATGAAGTTGTTTTGAGTGGTTACTACAGCTCTGTTGGGATATTTAAATATCAAGAATTCTCAGACGAACAAAAGCTAAAGGCGTTAAAGACACTAAAGTATCTTGGCATAGAGCATTTATGTGAGAAAAAAGTAAAAGAGATGTCTACTGGTGAGCTTAGAAAGTGTATTGTTGCTAGAGCATTGATTAATGAACCAAAAGCATTTGTGTTAGATGAGCCGACCGTTGGCTTAGACATTAAAGCACAACTTAACTTTATACAGATGCTGAGAAAGCTATCTGAGAAATCATCAATCATACTAGTTACACATCACCTAGAAGAAATCTTTGACAAAATCACACATGTTGCTCTTATACACAACAAAACAATCTTTAAAAGCGGTCTTAAAAAGGACATCTTAACAAGTGAAAACCTTTCTACCACATTTAATATAGATTTACATATAAATGAAAAGAATGGTAGATATTTTGTTGATTCTATCAACAATCAGTAATAAGTTGATACTTAAAACTTAAATAATTTTTAGAAGCTTAAAAACTTTTGTTTGAGTATATATAACTATTAACGCACCCATCATTCCAGCAATTGTACCCCATAAAATACCTATAGTTGGATATGCAAAATATACAATATATGAATAAGCAACAACACTAGTTAGTCCAAATGGTGTATTTTTTATAATTGTTCTTGCTTGTAAATTACTATGATTAAAGTGTATTATAAGTAATAAGGGTAATAAAATTGTTGGAAACGAGGAAAAGATACCAGCAAGATTAACTGGTACATAACTTGGTAAGCTTGATACTATTAAAAAAATCACAATAGTCAGACTACTTCTTAAACACAAATCCAAGAGTGAAACCTTAACTGTTTTAACCATTGCATAGTCTTCTTTTTTAGAAAAGTATATTCCACTTGCCAACAAGAGTATTGAAACTATCAAA
>JBLIEY010000077.1:0-13004 GCA_047633475.1 Sulfurimonas sp. | reverse complement strand
AAAAGATATGTTCACTAATGGAAAAGTAAGTGGAAATATTGTTATGTATGCAATACAAAAGAGTAATAGTGGAACAATTGATGATTCAGGGTTTTCAATAAATTCAATTGGATTGGCTTATGAAACTGCAGAATTTAATGGTTTTAAATCTTCTTTTAGTTTTAGAGGAAATAATAAAATTTATGAAGTTGAAGATGGAGATTACGCTGATGATGAAGCACCTAAAGCTATCATTGATACTGCAAACATATCTTATTCAAATAAGTATTTTACAGTTATTGCAGGTCGTCAAGCGATAAGTTTAGAGTGGGTAGAAGATTACCATGAAGCATATGTTGCTTCTATTACAACAATTCCAAATACAATAATATTGGTTGCTCACACAAATAGGACTGCGGTTGCTGATACAGATGATGTATTAAAAGTATTTAGACAAGTTAATGAAAATCGTGGTGCTAATATTATTGATATAAAATATGCAGGGATTGATAGTTTAGCTTTAAATGCATACTATTACAATGCTCCAGATCTTGCTAATTGGTATGGTACAAAAGTTGATTATGATACTGATATGATTGGTGCAACTTTGCATTATGCTGCGAGTAAAGAAGAAGTGGCAACTACAAAAGATGGTTCAGTCTTTGCTGCAGAGTTAAGAGCTAAGATGAACGCTTTCTCCGCAAACCTAGGTTATATAATAACGGATAAAGATGGTGCTATAGGAAGTATGCGTTTAGTAGGTGAAAGCATAAACCCACTTGAAGAAAATCATAATCAAGTTTATACAACAGATGCAAATACTATTTACCTCGGTTTAGGTTATAAGTTAGATGATTTTTCTTTAAATGCTATGTATGGAAGTACTAAATATGCTTCTTATAAACAAGATGAGATTAATCTTATTGCTGAATATGGTATAAATGATGAATTTACAGTAGGAACTATATTTGTGAATGTAAATACTGATGATACTACTTTGAGTTATAATGATTACAATACAATATCACTTACAATATCATACGCTTTTTAATTTTTACTTCCAAGTAATATGTCCTTCATGGCATATTAATTTCTCAAATTATATCTTTAAACTCCTAATCTGTTTATTTATGTATCTTTTCTATACCATAATATAAGTTAATCTAATCCTTTATTATCCCTTTGAAGGTTGGATTAATTTTAAAAATATAATTTATAGTCAGATTCTTGATACAAGTCAAATTAACTTTTGGTATATATAAGTATAATAACAGTTGAAATTCTTGACATAACTGGGAATATCGATTTTACAAAGGAGGAAGAATGAAAGAAAGTAAGACTATCAAAAAGCTAGCATTAGCATTATTCATTATTGCAATTGCTGGTTTTGGATACATAATATACATTTCAAAAGCTTTATCATATTTATCACATGATCCAAAAGCCTGTATAAACTGTCATGTTATGAATACACAGTATGCTACATGGCAGCACAGTTCACATGCTAGAGAGGCAACTTGTATTGAATGTCATTTACCAACAGATAGCTTTATAGATAAATATATAGCTAAAGCAGTCGATGGATGGAACCATTCAAAAGCATTTACTATGCATACGTATGCTCATGCTATAAAAATTAGTGATGATGGTGCAAAAAGGGTTCAAAAAAATTGTATCTCATGTCACAAAAGTATAACGTCCACATTATCTACGAATGCTGATAAATATCATAATTTTGATGATCCATATGTAGAAAATGGAAGAAAATGCTGGTCTTGTCACAAAGATGTGCCTCACGGTAAAGTTAGAAGTATCACTACAACACCAAATAATCTTGGTGTCAAAGAAGTAAAATAAAAGGGAGAAAAAAATGAAATATAAGTTGTTACTTGCAGTATCTGCAATCGCTATTGGTGCTATGGCATTACTAGCTACTAGTATTAATGAAAATGAAAAAGATAGAGTTGCTTTAAACCAAACTCCAGTTGTTGCTAAAGAAGTTCAGCACAAAAGTGATGAATGGGCTAGATATTATCCTAGAGAATATAGTTCTTGGAAAAAAACTGAAGAGGGTTCTAACTTTACAGATATGCTTAAAGAGAAGCCTCAACTTGCTGTATTATGGGCTGGTTATGGTTTTGCTAAAGATTACAGTGCTCCAAGAGGACATTTCTATGCAATTCAAGATCAAAGAAATTCACTAAGAGTTGGTGCACCAGTTGATGGTAAAACAGGACCTATGCCTACTGCATGTTGGACTTGTAAATCTCCAGATGTACAAAGACTACAAGAAAGAGATGGTGAGTTAGAATTCTTTACTGGTAAATGGGCTAAATATGGTAGTGAAGTTGTTAACACAATTGGTTGTGCTTCTTGTCACTCCAATGATACTGCTGAATTAGCAGTAAGAGTTCCACATCTTGATAGAGGTCTAATAGCAGCTGGTTTACCAACGTTCGCTGAGTCAACATACCAAGAAAAAAGAAACTTAGTTTGTGCACAGTGTCATGTTGAATATTACTTTAAAAAGGTAGATTGGACTGATAAAGAAGGTAATAAAAAAGTTGCTAAAGTTGTTACATTGCCATGGGCAAATGGATTAACAGCAGAAGGTGCTGAAAAATATTATGATGACATGAACTTCAAAGATTGGACTCATAAAATTTCTAAAACACCAATGTTAAAAACACAACATCCAGGATATGAGTTATTTAAAACTGGTATTCACGGTCAAAAAGGTGTATCTTGTGCAGATTGTCACATGCCTTATACTCAAGAAGGTTCTGTTAAATATTCTGATCACCAACTTCAAAATCCATTAGATACTATGGATAGATCTTGTATGCCATGTCATAGAACAAGTGAAGCTGAACTTAGAAAAATTGTTCATAGAAAATTTGAGAGAAAAGATCAACTTGCTGAACTTACAATGGATAACCTTGCAAAAGCGCATTTAGAGACTGCTAAAGCTATGGAAGTTGGCGCTACTGACGAAGAGTTAAAAGCTGTAAGAGCTGATATTAGATCTGGTCAATGGAAATGGGATTATGCAGTTGCATCTCACCCAGCATTCTTCCATGCACCTGAAGAAGTTTTAAGATTGTTAAGTGTTGCTAATGAAACTGCAATGCAAGCTAGAATTAAACTTGTTTCAATTCTTGCAAAACATGGTGTTGCTAACTATGAAGCACCTGATTTTTCAACAAAAGAAAAAGCTCAAAAATTAGCTGGTGTTCCTTTAGAAAAATTAGTTGCGGCTAAGAAAAAATTTAAAGCAACATTAGAACAAGAGTGGATTAAAACAGCCGTTAAAAACGGAGATTTAAATCTTGATACAATGACACCTGTAGACGTAGAGTCTGCAATGTCTAAATAAGTTACTTAGACTAGACAACTAGAGCGTCTCTGCTCTAGTTGTTCTTTATAGTGGAATTATTGATTTTATTATAAAGAACAATAAAGGAAATTTTTGATATTTAAAATAATGCAATCTTACAAAACTATGATTATCTTAATGTTAATCTTAGCAATTGGCGCTGCTGTCGGAACTTTTATAGAAAATGATTTTGGAAGTCTCAGAGCAAAAGAATTAGTTTACAACAGCTTTTGGTATGAGTTCGTTTTACTACTTGCATCATTAAATATGATTTTTGTAATATTTAAAACTAAAATGTATAAAATTAAAATTAGATTATTATTGCATCTCTCTCTTATAGTTATTTTACTTGGTGCGTTGATTACTAATTTCTTTGGTATTGATGGACTTATGACCATAAAAGAGTCTGCAGTGTCAAAGACTTTTATTGCTGCAAACAAAAATCTTGAGCTTCCTTTTTCTGTGAAACTAAATGATTTTAAACTTAAAAGATATCCAGGTAGTAAAGCACCTTCGGAATATAGTAGTGATATAACCATTGTTGACACAATACAAAATATTTCATTTGAAGATACTATATCAATGAATAATACATTGACATATCAAGGATATAAATTCTTTCAAACATCATATACTACTGATGAAAAAAGTAGTATTTTTACTATAAATTATGATCCAGGACTAGAGGTCACATATGCCGGTTATGCTCTTCTTTTTTTAACACTAGTATTAAATCTTTTTAGCAAGAAATCAAGGTTTCAATTTCTTATTAAAAAAATCAAAGGCATGCCTATCGCAAGTATGCTTCTGCCATTATTTCTATTTACTCAAACTCCATTATTCTCAAGTGAAGCGTATACTGCTGAGTATTTAACAGAGCACAAGCAAAATTCTAAAGAATTAGCAAAAGCTTTTGGTGAACTTGTAGTTCAAGGTCCAACCGGAAGAATGAAGCCTTTGGATACTCAAAATATAGAAATTTTAAATAAGATATCAGGAAAAGATACTTGGAATGGTATGAATGCAAATCAAGTAATTTTAGGTATGTTCTCTAAGCCTGATTTATGGCAAAATGTTGATATAATCAAAGTAAAAACACCAGCATTAAGAGCAATATTAGGTGTAGATAAAAATCAAAAACTTGTAAAATTTACAGATTTTTTTGATAAAGATGGCGTTTATAAACTTACTAAAGAAGTAGAAGAGGCAAACCAACTTGTTCCATCTAGAAGAGGCACACTTCATAGAGACATAATAAAAGCTGATGAACGTTTAAATATCTTCTTTATGACTTATAGAGGTGTTCTTCTTACTATATTTCCAATACCAAATAACGAGGCTGATAAGTGGATAGACTTTAAGAGTATGTTTGCCATTGTTGATAATAGTAAATTAAAAAGAGATTCTAGTCGTCTCTTAGATGCAGCGTATAACAGAAACTATGAAAAAGGTTTTGCATACATTAAAACAATCAAAGATTTTCAGTATAAGTTTGGTGGCTCTATAATTCCATCAAAAGAAAAACTTGAAACAGAAATATGGTTTAACAAGACAGATTTATTTTTCAAACTTTGTTTAGCTTATTTACTGATTGGTTTTTTACTTCTTATATATGTGCTTAGCTCAATATTTTACAATAAAATAATAAGTCAAAAAGTTAAAAATACTATAGGTGTTATCTCTATATTACTGCTTGGTATACATACTTTTGGGATAGCTGTTCGTTGGTATATTGGTGGTTATGCTCCTATATCTAACACTTATGAAACTATGATATATATTTCATATGCAGCTATTTTGGTTTCTAATATTTTTTTAAGAAAATCTACAATTGCGCTATCAGCTTCATACCTAATTGCAGGAACTTTTATTTTTGCTGCATATTTGGGTGAAATAGATCCTAAAATCACTACACTTGTTCCTGTTTTAAAGTCATATTGGTTGAGTGTTCATGTATCTATTATTACAGCTAGTTACGGCTTTTTTGGAGTTGGGGCTGTACTTGGAGCAATTGCATTAATAGTTTATGCTTTTAGGTCTGAAGATAAAAAGCATCTAGATGTTCACATTCAAAATATTACATATATAAACGAAGTAACACTTATTCTTGCTACAACTTTGTTAGTTATAGGTAACTTTTTGGGTGGTATTTGGGCAAATGAATCATGGGGTAGATATTGGAGTTGGGATCCAAAAGAGACTTGGACATATGTGTCTATTTTGGTTTATGCAATTGTTCTGCATATAAGACTATTGAAAGAATACTATTCTCCATATCTTTTTAATGTTTTATCTGTTATCTCTTTTGCATCTATACTGATGACATATTTTGGAGTCAACTTTTATTTGGCGGGAATGCATTCTTATGCAACAGGTGACCCAGTTCCTATTCCACAATGGGTTTATATAGTAGCTGGTATTGTTTTGCTCTTGATAGCAGTATCGTACTCTAAAAGAAATTTAAAGGATAAAAATGAGAAAAATTAGTATATTGGCAGCATCTCTACTATTTGCAGTAAGTTTAAACGCACAAGGATTAGGTAATCAGCATGCAAATATTGTAATGCTTGATGATAATGCATCTAGTGAAGTTAAACCTAGATATCAAGGTGTTGTTATAGAAGTATTGGACGCTAAAGCGTATACTTATCTTAAGATTGATGAGAAAACACCAGGCTTTGATCCAAAAAAATTAAAGTCATTTTGGATAGTTGTGGATAGTACTTCTGCTAAAGTAGGTGATTATGTAAGGTTTAAAAAGAACCTAGTTACTAAAATGTATAAAAGTAAAATATTAAACAAAAACTTTGATGAACTAATGTTTGCAACTGATTTAGAATATAGAGTTAGTAAATAAAATAGTTTTTATACAAAATCTTCTTTTTATAAGAAGCTTTTTGTACCTCTTACATCGTACATATCTTTATATCTAAAAGCAATCAAGTTCTGCATAATCGCAAACAAAATTATAAAGTTAATAAAACTACTTCCCCCATAGCTAAACATAGGTAGAGGTACTCCCACAACCGGGGCATAACCTATTGTCATAGATATATTTACCCCCATATAGACAAATATCATAAATGAGATAGATATGGTTACTACTTTAATAAAATAATCATTGTTATAAATACTAAGACTCATTAGATGCAATATAAGCATGACGTATACTAGTATGATTGCTAGTGCCCCTAAAAAACCACTTCTTTCAACTAAAAAAGCAAAAATAAAATCACTTGTAGCAATAGGCAAGAACCTCATTTGCGTTTGAGTTGCTTCATCTTTTGCTTTACCAGTTAAACCGCCTGAACCTATGGCAATAATCGATTGTTGTACATGATAAGATGGTTTTTCGCTTAGAAAATCAGTAATTCTTGTTTTTTGATAATCATGTAATCCGAATTTATATACAAATGGAGAAATAAGTAATATGATTGATAGAATACTTGCCCATATTTTCCATTTTACTCCTATAAAGAAGAGAACCCCATAGCCAATTAGTAAAAGAACAAGCGCTGTTCCCAAATCAGGCTCTTTTACTATGAGTACAAAAGGAAGAATTATGTAAAAACTGATGTGTAAAAAATCTTTGATTCCGTAGCCAGTTATTGGAGGAGGTTTTTTATGAATAATATATGCAAGCATAAGTATTAAAGCTGGTTTTACAAATTCCGATGGTTGAATAGTTGCGTTTATAAATGGAATATCTATCCATCTTTGTGCACCAAGTCTTGAGTGACCAAAAAAGTCTACAGCAAATAAAAGAGCTATATTTGCCCAATATATTAAAGGTATAAGCCAACTCATTCTACGAATTGGAAGTAAAAAAACAAAAATAAATGTGATTACTGCTATGCCAACATAAGTTGTTTGCTTTTGTGCAAGTGCTGGTACTACCTCTCCAATTAGCCAATGAGAAGTAAATACAAGAGGGACTATTAAGATAATGGAAAAGAAGTCAAATTGTGCTAGAATACGCTTATCAAATCTCCACAAGTTTGTAACTCCAAAATTTTTTTTAAAATTGTATCATATAAAGGTAGACAATGAGCGATATAAACAATTATATTTGTGATAATTCACAAAGATTAGACATTTTTTTAGCATCCCAAATCGGACAAACACGTTCACAAATAGCATCTTTGATAAAACACAAGTGTGTTTTTGTAGAAGAAAAACTAGTTACTCGCCCAGGAGTTAAACTAAAAGAGAATCAAAATGTAAGAGTAGAATTTCCAGAAGCTAAAGAATCAGCAGCACTTGATATTGACTTTGATGTTGAAATACTTTACGAAGATGACGACTTATTAGTTATCAATAAACCTAGTGGTGTTACTGTACATCCAGCACCAAGTGTTAAAGAAGCTACTCTTGTTGACTGGCTTAAACATCAAGGAATTAGACTTTCAAACATAAGTGGAGAAGAACGACACGGAATAGTTCACAGACTTGATAAAGGTACTAGTGGAACTATGGTTGTTGCAAAGAACAATGAGGCGCATGAGTTTTTATCACTACAGCTTCAAGACAAAACAATGGGTAGATATTATTTAGCTGTAATAAATCCACCTCTAAAAGATCAAATTACTACAATAGAACAAAATATTGGTAGAAGCGCTAATAATAGACTTAAAATGTCTTGTACAGATGCTGGTAAATCAAAATATGCAAAAACTATGTTTAATATTCTTGCTCTTTCAAATGATGAAAAACAGCAATTCATTGCTTGTAAACTATTTACTGGACGTACACATCAGATTCGTGTTCATTTAGAGAATATAAATCGTCATATAATCGGTGATCATATTTATGCAATAAGCCCAAAACAAGAGAAATCGGAACGAATTTTGCTTCATGCTTATATGATATATTTTGTTCATCCAACGAGCAAAAAAGAAATGTCATTTGTTGCACCACTTGATAACGCAATGAAAGATTATATAGACAAAAAATTCAATATGGAGCAAATAAATGAAGTTATGGAAACTAGCAACATTCTGCGCGGCTTCTCTACTGATTCTTAGTGGTTGTGGCGGTACTACCCCAAAACCTTCTAATGAAATAAAGATTGATAAAACATTACCTATTGTAAAACTTACAGAGAATGGAACTGTTATTGATATGAATGCTATCGCATTTGAGTGGGAAGCTATAGAAGATGAAAGAGTAAATGGAATCTATATTTATAAGCAAACTATGGATGGGATACTTTCTTACTATAAAACTATAGAAAATCGTTTTACCTCTCATTTTCTTGATTCAAATATAAAACCAGATACAAGATACACTTATAGCTTTAAAACTTTTTCTGCTCAGGCAGAATCTAAAATGAGTAAAATAGAAGTTATTAATTCTCTTCCTGTTTTGCAATCTGTAGTTTGGATTAGAAGTATGCAGAATATGCCAAGGACTGCAAAAATTATATGGAGACCTCACTCAAATCAAAAAGTTAAATCATATATTATCGAGAGAAGAACACTAGAAGAAAATGAGTGGAAAGAAATTGCTAGAATCAATGGCAGACTTAATGCTGAATTCATTGATATTGATTTAAAAGACGATTTTGTTTATAAGTATCGTGTTCGTGTTTTAACATATGATGATATTTTATCCATCCCTAGCCAAATAGTTCAAGTTGTTACAAAAGCCTTGCCAATTTCAATTAAACATATTGTTGCAACTAATGAGTTACCAAGAAAAATTGAGATAAATTGGGAAAAATCAACAACTGAAGATTTTGCTCGTTACTATCTTTATAGAGCAGAGAGTTCTAATGGAACTTATGAATTAATCGCAAAACTTTATAACAATAATTATACAGATATCATAAACGAAGATGGCAAAGAATATTTTTATAGAGTAAGTGCAGTTGAAAAAAATGGTTTAGAAAGTATTCATGACAAGCTTTCAATTCAAGGTTTAACTCTTATTAAACCTAAAACTCCATCCTTAGTAGATGCAAAGCTCGTAGGTAATAAGATAGTTCTTAACTGGACAAACAAAGACACTAGAGTAAAAAGTTTTACAGTTATTAAAAAAACTAAAAATGGTTGGTTCGATGCAAAAGATGAAGAATTTGTTAGCATCTCTGGCACAAAATTTGTAGATCCTGAAATTGGTCCAAATATTACATATTTTTACAAAGTATTTGCTGTTGATGAGTTTTTTATAAAATCAGAGGGAAGTATAGAGGTTGAGATAAAAACTCCAAACACTGTTTCTGATAACACAAAAAAAGAAAAGACAAAAGAGGTTTTTGATAAACCTTTAAATAAAAAAGTAGAGGTAATTGTACCCACTCAAGACTTTAATTAAAACGAGAATTTATGCCACATTTACATATTCAAGAGTTTAAAGAAATAAGCTTTCCTAAAAGCCATAATGAAGTTTCATTTAACTTCATGGCTAAAAATGCAAAACATAATGATGAAACTCTTATCTCTGTTAGTGTTGAAGAAGATGATTTTTTTCTTCTTGTTAAAGAAGAAGAAAATAAAAAACTTTTAAAAACTGACAAGTTAACAAGACCTGCATCTATACATAATGTGCATAAGGCACTTTTAGCTTATGCTGAAGTAGCTGACTTAACTGTTATATCCTCAAATGTTCCAGAGAAACAAAAGAATATTCACCTAGAAGAGTCTACAGCACTTAAGCACATAAGCTATTTTGCAGATAACTTTCCAGAGGTAAAAGAGATAAGAATAGAAGTTGGTTTTGGTTCAGGACGTCATCTAATCCATCAAGCTACTAAAAATCCCGATATTTTATTTATTGGTATAGAAATTCATAGACCATCTATTGAGCAAGTTCTAAAACAAATTAGTATACAAAATATACAAAATTTATTAGTTTTAGATTATGATGCACGACTTTTTATGGAACTTGTTCCTTCAAATATTGTAGGTAAGATTTATGTTCATTTCCCAGTTCCATGGGATAAAAAACCACATAGAAGAGTTATATCAACTTCGTTTATAGAAGAATCAAGAAGAGTCTTAAAAGTAGAAGGTACTTTAGAACTTCGTACAGATAGTGAAAATTACTATGCTTACTCTTATGAAACATTTATAAATTTTCATAAAACTATTTTGCATATTAACAAAAACAAAGATATTGAAATAAGCTCTAAGTATGAAGATAGATGGAAGAAGATGGAAAAAAACATTTATGATGTAACAATGATAAATGAAGAAGAATCTTCTGCTATAAGCCTAGATGGTAATTTTATATTCTCAGATGCAAAACTTTCAGTTGAAGAAGTTCTAGAACTTCATGGAGTTACTAGAAAAGTTGATGGTGGATTTATTCATTTCGAGAGAGTTTATAAACTTGACGATGGAGCAATGCTTCGTATTTCAATGGGAAGTTTTGATAGACCTGAGCATCTATATGTTATGTTTAAAAAAGATTCTATTTCTTACTATCCAGCACTTCCTTTGAAGTCTAAAAGTAATCTTTTGGCTCATAAGCATTTAGATGGGGTATTTTGTGGATAAAGTAATCTTAGCGCAAGATTTATCTCTCTCTTATTCAAGTAATGAGACTATTATTAACAAAGCAAATTTTTCTATAGACTCTGGTAGTTTTGTATTTGTAACTGGCGCAAGTGGTAGTGGTAAGTCAACTCTTCTAAAATCTCTCTATGGTGCTTTAAAACTACAACAAGGTAGTTTAATAGTTGGTGGAGTTGAGCTACGAGGTGTAACAGATTCTAAGTTAAACTTTTTAAGAAGACATATTGGTATAGTTTTTCAAGACTATAAGCTTGTAAAAGAGTGGACTATTGAGAAAAATATTATGCTTCCTTTGATTATAAATGGGTATGATAAAAATGTTACACAAAATCAAGTAGATTCTCTTTTAAAACATGTTAGGCTAAAACATCAGTCAGGTAAGTATCCATTAGAATTAAGTGGTGGTGAACAGCAGAGAGTCGCAATGGCAAGGGCTTTATCTCATAATCCAATCCTTATACTTGCAGATGAACCAACAGGTAATCTTGATGAGTATTCCTCACAATTAATTTGGAACCTCTTAGAAGGTGCAAATGAGCAACTTAAAACTACAGTCATTGTCGTTACTCACCATATTCCCTCTACAATGAAAGTAGATTATAAACATTATAATATTGAATATGGGAGCGTGCATGAAATCATTTAAAAATCACCTCTCTTTAGTTGTTGCACTACTTAGTATCCTCTTTTCAATTCAAATATTTATTATTGTTGATAGATCTATTGAAGCTTATAAAGAAAACTTGTCTAATAGTTATTCAGTTATTGTTGTTAGTCAAATAAAGATGGATAAAAAAAGTATACTAGATATTAATCCTATGCTTGACGATGCTACTGAGTTATCATCAGATAGTGTTATTAATAGATTGAACAGCGGTATAAATGCTAAAAATATAGAACTCTTGAAACTAACACTTCCAAAATTTTACAAGTTAAGTCTTTCCTACTATCCAAGCCCAAAGGAAATACAAAAACTAAGAGAAGATTTATTGCACAATAAGAATATCATTAAAGTTGAGGATTTTTCACGCAACCATGATACAACATATAAACTCTTATTGCTTTTTAAAAATGTTGTTGCTCTATTTGCAGTAGTTGTATTTGTTGTTACAACGCTTCTTATTTTTAAAGAACTTCGTATATGGCAGTTTAAACATAGTGAACGAATGAACATTATGGGTTTATTTGGAGCACCTGTATGGCTTCGCTCAGCTGTTTTATTTAGATTAGCTATCGTAGATGCTATTATTTCAAGTTTATTAGCATTTGGCATATTTATATATATATCATCATCTTTATGGGTTAAAGAACAATTTGATTATATTGGAATAGATGTTGTTATCTATGACATTATAAATGATTCTTTATTACTTTTTGCTGCGGCAATGGTACTCTCTATTTTACTTGCTTCTCTTATAGTTTTAGGTCATAAAGAAGAGGGATGATTCGTTTATTTTTAATTTTTACTTTATTGGCATCTGTTTGTATATCTGCTAAGACAAGTGTAGATGCAAATATAAAATCAACGAGTAGTAAACTCAACTCTTTTTCTAAAAATTATTCAAAAATAAATGAAGAAATGTCTAAAACTGCAAAAGCGATTCTGAAACAAAAAATAGAGATAGAAAATCAGCAAAAGCATTTAGATGAACTAAAAGAAGAACTTAGTTCAAAGGAAAAAAGTCATAATGAAAATACTTTACAGCTTAAAGAATTAAAGAAAGTTCAATCTGACTTAAAAAGCAATCAAGAAAAGTTAGAAGAAGAACTAGTATTTACAATTGCTCAAAGTGTTTCACTATCGGTCATCCTTGAAGAAGAGATAGCAGCTAGCGAAGAGTCTTTAATAGAGTTCGAAGTTTTAAAAGTGATGTTAAGTATCTCAAAGAAAAAGGTAAAAGATTTAAATGAACAATTTTATGATAATTCAAAAAATATTGATTCTTTGAATACACATGCAAGTTTCTTAGAAGTAGAAATAGCAAACATCGACACTAAAAGAAAAGATTTACTTAGCACACAAGAGAAAAATAAAAAGTCGTTAAAAGAACTTCATATCGCAAAGTCTTCATATAAAAGTGAGTTGAAAAAACTTCTTAAAAAACAGGACCTTCTTAAAAGAACATTAGCGA
>JBLIEY010000076.1:0-13231 GCA_047633475.1 Sulfurimonas sp. | reverse complement strand
AGGAGTAAGTATGAAGTGTGGCTGTATAAAAGATATCAAAATCGCAATTATTATATAAAATATAAAAGAAACTAATAAACTAAATATTACTTGGAATTTACCCGTATAGAAGGTACTAATATAATAGCCAAACGTAAAAGCAAGTGAAGCAAAAAGACCATGTATATTGTAAAGTGCTGCATTTTTAACGTAATCAACTCCATATTCTATAGCGAAGAATAATAAAACTATCAAAGTTCCGCTTGGCAAACCTGATAATATTCCTGATACCTTAGGACTTACTTTTTCTGCTATAGTTGTTAAGCTTAAAACTAAAAACACAACAACTATAATCTTTATAACTATTAAATCCAACTACTTTCCTTTTAATAAAAAATATTTTTATTTTACTAACAACAGTAAAAGATAGATTTTCTATTTCTAAGAAACAGCAAATCTATCTTTATAACTACACTTTAAGCATAACTCTTCAACTGCTGTACCTTTAGAAAAACCTTCAGCAATTGCAACTGCTCTCTTAGAACCTAATATTTCACTAAGAGTAGTTGTGTTCAAATTTCCTAGAGCTATGACTCCATCACCATCCAAACAACAAGGAACTACAGTTGCATCTGCCAATATAGCAATATGAGATTTTAATCCGTGGCATCTAGCATGAGAGCTATGAGTTGAATCTAATGATGGCCACTCAAAATAGTTATCAAAATTTAGTAATATTTTTGAAGCAAGACGAATAGATTTTGGTCTATTTTTATATAGTTTTTTAATGTTAAGTTCAACTCCAAAATGACTAGATAATTTATTTAACAATAAAGTATTAAATTCTATCTCACTGTTTTCCTCATCAAAGTTCCAGACTCTTAGATTTATAAACGGTGAAGGAGCGTTGGATAATTTATACTGGCATGTTGATAGTACTTCATTTATATATTCATCAAAAGTTAGTTTTACAGAGTTTTTGTTGTAACTGTTTAAAGATATGTTCAACTGACGAACACAAGGATGAAAAATAACAGAATCTTGAAGGTTACTTAAGTAATAACCACTTGTAGTTAGTTCTACTTCAAAACCATACTCATAAGCAAGGTCTAAGTACTCATTTAAGTTTGATAAGATTAGAGGATCCCCCATAACATGAAAGGCAAGTGATTTTGTGTAAGCTTGAAGCTGTTTTAGTATTTTAGTAAATAATGGGATAGACATAGTTTTAGAAGGTTGAAGTTTTGGTGGACAAAAGCTACATGCAAGACCACAAATATTTGTCACTTCTACATGAACACGATGAAATTGCATAGCTACTCTTATAAGAAAGATATGCCCAAGTAAGCCTTGGACATTAAAATGTAAATATATTTAACCTAGTTGAGCAGTAATAGAAGCTTCAACTTCAGATATATGTGCTGTACCATCTACCGTGATATATGTTAATGTATCAACTGTAGACGCTTGGTCTTTATAGTACCCGATAAGAGGCTGAGTGAGCTCATGATATACTTTAAGACGGTCAAAAACAACATCTTCTTTATCATCAGCACGTTGAACTAGATCTTCACCAGTTTCATCATCTTTGCCTTCTACTTTTGGAGGATTGAAAGTAACATGATAAGTTCTGCCAGATGCTAAGTGAGCACGACGACCTGACATGCGATTTACAATAACTTCATCAGCAACATCAATCTCAATAACAGCATCTATAACTATTCCAGCCTGAGTTACAGCATCTGCTTGAGGAAGTGTACGAGGAAAACCATCTAATAGATAACCATTTTTACAGTCATCCTCAGCAATACGATCTTTAACAAGACCAATTATAATCTCATCAGTAACAAGTTGACCAGCATCCATAGCTGCTTTAGCCATTTTACCCATCTCTGTGCCAGCTTTTATAGCTGCTCTTAACATATCACCAGTAGAAATCTGAGGAATGTTAAACTTTTTTGTTAAAAATTGAGCTTGAGTACCTTTACCTGCACCCGGTGCGCCTAATAATATAATTCTCATTGGGTCATCCTAATTTTTTTGTTAATGAAACTATATAATAATGAGTTTAAAATTAGCACTATTTTATAAATAAAGTTCATTTTTTATATATTTTTAGTATTTTAGTTTAATATCTTTCTTTGTAGTACATATAAATTATTACTAACATGACAAGATTCTTTAAATCTAGTTTTTAGTTCTATATCATATGTCATAAGATAAATATCAGCTTCTCTTGCCTTTAAATCTTCAAAATATTTAAGAAGAACATCATCTGCAACATTTTTTCCATGATTACATTTTGTAAAATTAAAAGAGTTGAAAGTTTTAGAAAAATCAAATAGATCAGCTTCCCATTCTGCTCTAAACAAATACAAAGAGTCTGGATTACAAGATACGTATATATTTTCATCTTCTATTTCAAAAGGTTCTATGATATGACAGAACATTGGAGAAATATTTGAAAAGTTTTCTATATCCCAAAAAAGATAAGCTTTTTTTGCTTTACTTGCTAATTTTTTATTAAAGAGTTTTAGGCTGTCTGAAATATTTAAGTTTACGTGAGCGTTATCATTTACAAATTCAATCTGCTCTTTGAGTTTTTTTGCTTCATTTGGAGAAAAATTTAAAATAGCGGAGAGTTCGATAAACATATTTATCTCTAAAAGTTCATCAGCGCAAGCACCAGACTGATAAGTATCAAAACTTTTCAGTCTATTTGGTGAGTAAATTGTTTTAAGAGTTATATCCTCATTTGAAGAAAATGAACGTACAACAGATACAAAAATATTGTAAGCATTTCTTGTTTTAGGTAACTCTATTTTTCCATAGTATTTTTTATTGATAATAATCTTTTTCATATAGATGATTATATCAAATAAGACTAATGCTTATCTTTATTATATCAAGTCTTAAATTCAGATAACTTTTCATTAAGAGCATCTGTCATTTGATTCATATGTTCAGCTGCACTAGCAATTTCTTCAACACTTCTTGCATTTTTACCAGTTAATTCATTAACTTTGGTTATTGCTTCAATAATACCCTCAGTATCTTCTCCTGTATGAATATAATTCTCAACTGTTTTATCTGCCATTGTTATTGCTTCTCTCATAACTAAAGAAAGGTTTGTAATTTTATCTTCTACAGATTCAGCTGTTATACTTAACTTTTCAACCTTTTGTGAGTTAGCACTCATATTTTCACTAGCCTCAATAATAGACTGAATGATAACACTTATTGTAGAATTAATCTCAACTAAACTTTTTTGTGTTCTCTCAGCTAACTTTCTTACTTCATCAGCAACGACTGCAAAACCACGTCCATGTTCACCTGCACGTGCTGCTTCAATAGCTGCATTTAGTGCAAGTAAATTTGTTTGGTCTGCAATATCACCAATAACTAAAAGGACATCTTTAACTTGAGCAGTTTCCGAACTGAGCTCTTGAATTTTTCCAGCGAGTTCTATTTCAACAACAGCACTTTCTTTTATATCTTCAGTAAGTTGTAAAATTGCACTATTTGCTTCTTTTAGGAAAACATTTGCATTTTCTAAGTCGGTTTTAGATTCTTTTGCCTCATCTATACTAGTTGACATCTCTCTTTTAATAACATGAGCTTTATCTGTTGTAGTATTTACCGTGCTTGTTGATTCTTCTAATAAATTGCCTACAGACATTGATGTAGTAGACAACTCATGAGATATAGAAGCATTTTCATTAGACAGTGTTTTTGCACTAGCTATAAGAATTCTAACTTTTTCTATAAAATCATTTATTTTTTCACTTGCTATTGCAATTTCATCCTGCCCGTTGACTTCTAATTTTTTTGTCAAATCACCATCACCACTAGATAAGTTTGTTGTACGATCTATTAGTGTATTTAAAGGAGTCGATACCAACCTTTTTATAACAAATATTGCAATAAGCATGATAATAAAAGTCAAGATAAATGCAGCAATGATTAGATTAGTTCTTAATTCACTATTTGCTTTTTCAAAATCAGCTAAATTAACTTTTCCTACAAGTATCCAATTCCATTTTGGAAATTGTTTAAACATAACTTCTTTATCTAAACCATCTTCTTCAAAAACTAAAGAACCATCTTTTTTTTCTATTATTTGCGTTGCAATATCTGAATTTGCAGGTTGCCCTACTAAAGTTTTATGAATATCATATTTCTTAGTTTTTAAGTTTATTGCATAAAAGCCGCCATTCTCGCCTATCTTCATCTCATCTATCTTTGCAGATAAAGACTTAAGTCCATCTGTAAAATCGTAGCCTATAAATAAAATACCAATTACTTTATTATTAGAATCTAAAATAGGAGCGTAAACTGTAACATAGTCCTTACCAAATAATCTTGCATTTCCAATATATGTTTGTTTATCCATTACTGGTTTAAAAGCTGGACTTTTAGAACCACCAAGGTATGTTCCCATCGCTCTTTTACCATCAGTTTTAAGTAAAGATGTAGAAACACGAACAAAATCATCACCGTCTTTTGCGAAGACAGTGGCTACAGCACCTGTAATCTTAGTAAACTTATCAATTTTTTCAAAGTTATTATTTATAACTCCATCTCTACTTGATAGTGCTGGTGTACTTACACCATATACATCAATTTTTACTTCTGAATCAATAGAAAAATCACTATAATTATCCTTGAATACACTATATAACTTTAATGCACTATCTTCTAAAGCTCCATTGTATGTCTCCATTGTTTGAACCATTCGCTCAACACTTGAATTCATTTTTACATATGTTTCTTTTTTTATATAATCACCTAAATAATAATTGATATAACCGATAAATAGTGCCATTGATATAATAATAACTACAGTCAATGCAATAGTGACTTTTTTTGTAATTGAATTAAACATAACATCCCCTTTCTATTTTATATTTATGCCATTATAACCAAAAAATACAACTTAAGACTAATAATACATACTAAATCACTAGAGTATTAACATAATTTCTCATATTTTTTTACTTTTTTTAAATTTTTCATAAATTATATTTATTATTATTAAAAAAAAATAACTCCAAAAGTGCTTACTATAGGTATTTTTTGCTATTTTTTGGCTTAATCTCTAGTAAATCACTTAGATATACTCAAGTGAATCAATAGATTTACTTGACATAAAATATTTTATTTGTTACAATTCGCTCAAATATTTGATATTTATATCATTTAAGAGGATAAAAGATGAAAGAGAAAGCTTATAGATCAGTCGTAAAAACGATTTCATGGAGAACAGTTGGTACAATAGACACTATTGTCATTTCATATTTCATTACTGGAAACTTAGCAATGGCTGCATCTATCGGCTCTATTGAAATTGTTACAAAAATGATTCTGTACTACTTTCATGAAAGAGGATGGAATAAAATACAACTAGGCAAAGTTCAAAGCCCAGATTATCAGATATAGGAACTACAATGAAAAACTTAGTAAATGAATTAAATCAAGAATTTAAAGACTCTTCAACATTAGAAGTCTTGGAGTTTCTTTTAAATGAATCCAAAAAAGAAGTAGCCCTATCTTCAAGCTTTGGTATAGAAGACCAAACGCTTACAGATATGATGCTGGGCATTGATAAAAAAGCAAATATTTTTACACTCGATACTGGGAGACTTCCTTATGAAACTTACGATGTTATGGATGCAACAAATTTAAAATATGGTGTAAAAGTAAATGTATTTTTTCCAAAAAGCGAAAATGTGCAAGAGTTATACACAACACAAGGCATCAATGGTTTTTATGAGTCTATAGAAAATAGAAAAAGCTGTTGCTTTGTTAGAAAGATTGAGCCTTTACAAAGAGCTTTAAAGGGTGTTGACATTTGGATAACTGGACTTAGAAAAGAGCAAAGTGTAACTAGAGAAGATTTAGAACTTTTTGAGTTTGATGAAGCCAATGATGTTATAAAAGTCAATCCATTAAGAAATTGGAGTGAAGAGGAAGTATTTGATTACATAAAAGAGCATAAAGTTCCATATAACAAACTTCATGACCAAGGATACCCAAGTATAGGGTGTGCACCTTGTACAAGAGCGGTTAAAGAAGGCGAAGACATTAGAAGCGGAAGATGGTGGTGGGAAAACCCAGAACATAAAGAGTGTGGATTACACTTAAAACCAAAACAAGGAGAAAAAGATGATTAGTGAAGATAGATTAACACATTTGAAACAATTAGAAGCTGAGTCCCTTCATATTATGAGAGAAGTTATAGCGGAGTTTGAGAACCCTGCGATGCTTTACTCGGTAGGTAAGGATTCTGCTGTAATGTTGCATCTGGCGCAAAAAGCTTTTTTTCCTGCAAAACTACCCTTTCCTCTACTTCATGTAGATACGAGATGGAAGTTCAAGGAGATGATTGCATTTCGTGATGAGATGGCTAAGAAACTAGGATTTGAACTTTTAGTTCATACAAATCCAGATGGTATAGCTCAAGATATAGGACCTTTTACCCATGGTTCAGCTGTTCATACAGATATTATGAAAACAGAAGGCCTAAAGCAAGCACTTAATCATTATAAGTTTGATGCTGTATTTGGTGGGGCAAGACGTGATGAAGAGAAAACTCGTGCAAAAGAGAGAATTTATTCTTTTAGAGATGAAAAGCACAGATGGGATCCGAAAAATCAAAGACCTGAGCTTTGGAATGTTTATAACGCAAGAGTTAAAAAAGGTGAATCAATAAGAGTTTTCCCTCTTTCAAACTGGACGGAACTTGATATTTGGCAATATATTTACCTTGAGGGTATTCCTATTGTTCCTCTTTATTTAGCAAAAGAGAGACCTGTTGTTGTAAGAGACGGAGTTAAGATTTTAGTTGATGATGATAGATTACCATTAGAAGAAGGTGAAGTTCCAACTATGGAGAGTGTTAGATTTAGAACACTTGGATGTTATCCATTAACTGGGGCAGTTGAGTCAACAGCGGCGACACTTCCTGAAGTTATTCAAGAGATGCTACTTACTAAAACAAGTGAGAGACAAGGTAGAGTTATTGATAACGATAGTGCGGGATCAATGGAAAAAAAGAAAATAGAGGGGTACTTTTAAAATGTCAATACAAGAAACAAAAATAGCTAACGATATACAGAGCTATTTAAAAGAACATGAGAATAAACAACTGTTAAGATTCATCACTTGTGGAAGTGTTGATGATGGAAAGAGTACGCTTATAGGTAGACTGCTTCATGATTCTAAGATGATTTTTGAAGATCAACTTGCAGCGATTAAAAATGACACTAAAAAGTCTGGAACAACTGGAGAAGAGTTTGACTTGGCACTTTTAGTTGATGGACTAGCATCTGAGAGAGAGCAAGGTATTACTATTGATGTTGCTTACAGATACTTTGCAACTGACAAAAGAAAGTTTATCATCGCCGATACTCCGGGTCACGAACAATACACTAGAAACATGGCGACAGGTGCTTCAACAGCAGACTTAGCCATCATTCTTATAGATGCAAGATATGGTGTTCAGACACAGACTAGACGTCACTCGTTTATAACTAAACTTCTTGGCATCAAGCATCTGATAATTGCAGTAAATAAAATGGACTTAGTTGATTTTAGCGAAGAAAGATATGAAGAGATTAAAAAAGAGTATTTTGATTTTGCTAATGAAATTGGTTTAACATCTGATTTAACTCTTATTCCTTTGTCTGCTTTAAACGGAGATAATGTTGTAAATATCAGTGAAAAATCGCCTTGGTACAAGGGTAAGACTCTAATGGAAACACTTGAGACTCTTGAGATTTCATCTGATAGAGATTTAACTCACTTTAGACTGCCAATTCAGTATGTAAATAGACCAAATTTAGACTTTAGAGGCTTTTGTGGGACTATTGCATCTGGAATCATTAAAGTTGGGGACTCTGTTACTGCTTTACCATCTGGAAAAAGCTCAACTGTAAAAGAGATAGTTACATACGATGGCAATTTGCAGCGCGCTTTTGCACAGCAGGCAATTACTCTTACGCTAAATGATGAAATAGATATTTCTCGTGGAGATATCTTAGTAAAGAGTGATGAACAACCTGACCAAGCGAGCGAGTTAGATGTAAACATAGTTTGGATGGATGAAGAACCTTTGGTAAAAGGTAAACAGTACTTTTTTAAACGTGCTTCAACAGTAGTAACTGGCTCTATTGATACTTTTTATAATAAAACAGATGTAAATACATTAGAAGAATTAAGTGCAAATAAGCTAGAGTTAAATGAGATTGGTTTTGCTAGATTATCGCTTAATCAAAGTATTGCCTTTGATTCATACGAGCACATTAAAGCGATGGGTAGTTTTATCATCATAGATAGGATTACAAACAACACTGTTGGTGCAGGAATGATTGTAAGTAAGTCAGATGATAGTACTAAAGCAGAAATACATGAACACTCAGAGTTTGAAGTTGAGTTTAACGCTCTTGTTAGAAAACACTTTCCTCATTGGGAAGCAAAAGAAATTTTATAGGAAATATTATGGCTAGGGAAACAGCAGCGCAAAGAATTCAACGAATCAAAGAAGAGAAGAGTGGCTTAGATGTTTTAAAAGATATACATCATTATGCTATAAGCGGTGAAGATGTAGACCCAGAAGATATTGATAGATTTAAATGGTATGGTCTTTATACTCAAAATAGAAATCTACAAGCAGAAGATGATGAAACTCTTTACTTCATGTTAAGAGTCAAGTTAGCTCAAGCTTCTGCAAATATTGAGCAGCTAAAAGCCCTTTCTGGGATCTCTAAAGAGTTTGCAAGAAACACTGCTCACTTTACTACAAGACAAGCTGTACAGTTACATTTTATAGCAGTTCGTGATCTACCAGAGATTTTCAAGAGACTAAAAGATGTTGGTCTTAGTTCTATTTTTGCAGCTGGTGATGTTCCGAGAAATGTTGTCACCTGTGCTGTATCTGGAGTAGATAAAACTGAAATCTATGATGTAAGAGAAATCGTAAAAGATGTAAATGAGTACTTTGTTGGGAATAAAGAGTTAGTAAACCTACCAAGAAAGTATAAGGTTGGAATATCAGGATGTTCAAAGCACTGTATGGGACACGAAATACAGGACCTTTCTTTTACTGCTGTAGAGTTTGAAAATAACAAAGTTCTTTTTGATGTAAGTGTTGGTGGCGGTTTAGCATCTAGCAAAGAGTTTGCTCAGCATCTAGGTTTTGTTGATGCATCTAAAATACTAGAAGTTGTAAAATCAGTATCTACCATCTATAGAGACCAAGGGTTAAGAGAAAATAGAAGAAAAGCTAGACTTGGTCACCTAATAAGTGCATGGGGACTTGAAAAGTTTAAAGAAGAAGTACAGAAAAGTCTTGGATTTGAGTTTCAAAAAGAAAAAGTTCCAGACTACACTCCTTATGCAAAAAGAGAACACTTTGGAGTTCACGCATCAAAAGATGAGAACAAATCATATGTTGGCTGTGGAATTAATGGCGGAGATATTGGAGCAAAAGGCTTAGAAGACTTAGCTTCTTTATTAGAGAAACACGGTGCAACTACTATAAAAGCAACAACAACACAAAACTTTGTTGTGACTGATGTACCAACAGATGCTACTTCAGCTTTAGTAGAGGATTTGGGTGCTATAGGAATAGATGCTTATCCAAACCCATTTAAAGCTAGAACTATCTCTTGTACAGGTATGAAGTTTTGTAAGTTTGCTATTAGCGAGACTAAAGATACAGCTATGGATTTAGCTAATCATTTACATGAAAAATTTCCTGAGTTTAACGAGACAGTTAGCATCTCAGTCAATGGATGTCCTAACTCATGTGCGCATCCCCATATAGTAGATATTGGCCTACTTGGTAAGAAGTTTAAAGATGAAAATGGTGAAACAATCGCTGGGTTTGAATTAGTTTTAGGAGGAACCCTAGAAGGTGATAAATCAAAATTTGGAGAAAAGATGAAAATAAATATAAAACCTGATGAAATCAACAACACAGTTGAGCAGATAATTGCTTCATATATAAAAAGCTCAACAAAATATTTAGGTCTTTTTTTGAAAGATTTAATAGATGGGGAAGAGTTTACTATTTACAATTTGAAATAAGGTTTACTATTCTCTAGTAAACCTATTGGATTACTTGACATTAAATTTCAAGTTTGTTATAATTATGCATATATAAGCAAAGAGGTGTCAAAAATGGCAATTATATCAACTAAAGGTTCTTACGGATTGACAGCTATTGTTATTCTAGCAAAAGAAGAGGATAATAAGCTGTTACAGATAAAAGATATCGCTGCAAAAGGTGATATTCCTCAAAACTATCTTGAGCAGATTCTTGTTATACTTAAGAAGAATGGTCTAGTTGAAAGTGTTAGAGGGGCTAATGGTGGTTATAAACTCTCAAGAAGTGCAGATAAGATAATGGTTTTTGAAGTATTAAATTCTTTGGAATGTTGTCTTGCACAAACTGAGAACAAAAGTAATAACAATATGCTACAACCATTTTGGGAAGATACACAAGAAAAAGTTAAAAAGATTTTCTTGATAACGGTAAAAGAACTAGTCGAGTTTCTAGAAAGAGGCTCTAACAATATTATATATCATATATAACACATAGAAAGGAACATATTATGAACATCGCAAATAATGTAACTGAGCTAATTGGAAACACTCCCTTAGTTAAAATAAATAAACTCTCTAATGAGACAAATACTACTATTTTGGGTAAATGTGAATTTATGAACCCTTCAAGTTCAGTAAAAGACAGAATAGCCCTAGCAATGATAGATGCTGCTATCAAAGACGGAAAAATAAATGAAAACACTATGATAGTTGAGCCTACAAGTGGAAATACTGGTATTGGTTTAGCAATGGTCTGTGCCTCGAAAGGGATTCAACTTACTCTTACTATGCCTGAATCTATGAGTTTGGAAAGACGTCAACTCTTAAGTGCTTTAGGTGCAAAACTAGACTTAACGCCTGCTCCTCTTGGAATGAAAGGTGCGATCGATAGAGCTACTGAACTAAATGAAGAGATAGAAAATAGTTTTATGCCTCAACAGTTTAACAACCCGGCAAATCCAAAAGTTCATAGAGAGACTACAGCTTTAGAGATTTTAAAAGACACTGATGGAAATGTAGATATTTTTGTTGCGGCAGTTGGAACAGGCGGTTCACTTACAGGAATCGGCGAAGTTTTAAAACAGCACAATCCAAATATCAAAATCATAGCAGTTGAGCCATCAAGTTCACCTGTTATATCTGGAGGAAGCCCTGCTCCACATAAAATACAAGGTATTGGCGCAGGATTTATTCCAAAAGTTTTAAATACTGAAATCTTTGATGAAGTAATAAAAGTAGATGATTCAGATGCTTTTGCAACATCTAAAGAGTTAGCAAAAGAAGAAGGTTTATTAGTTGGAATCTCTGCTGGTGCAAATGTATATGCAGCAATGCAAATAGCAGCAAGAGCTGAAAATAAAGGTAAGACGATAGTTACAATCCTGTGTGATACAGGTGAAAGATATCTAAGTACTAGCCTTTACTCATGAAAATTTAAAGGTAAGTTATGCTAAATAGAAAAGATATTTTTAGACCCTTTGCTAAAGATGATATTTCCTTTAGAGAAATTTCTGAAGGTATAATCGGGGTAAACAAAGAAAACTATTTTGATTATACTGCATCTGGGCTCGCATATGAACCCATAGAGCAAAGATTACAAGAAGTACTTACGACATATGCAAATACGCATTCAGACTTTGCAAGTGATGCTAGAACTACATCTTTTTACTACGATATAGCAAGAGAAAATCTAAAAGAGCATCTTGCATTAGAAAAAGACTTTGTTCTTCTTCCTTGCGGAACTGGAGCTACAGGAGCTATAAAAAGATTTCAAGAATTGCTTGGACTTTATATACCTCCGGCAACAAAAGCTAGATTTAAAATCGATGTAGAAAAAATAGAAAAACCACTTATAATTTTAGGACCATTTGAGCATCACTCAAATGAGATAAGTTATAGAGAAGCTCTTTGTGACACACTCAGAATCCCTCTAGATGAAACTGGAAATGTAGATATAGAGTTTTTAGCTGACGTTTTACAAAAGAACAAATCTCGTGAGATTATTGGAACATTCTCTACTGCATCAAATGTTACAGGAATTGTTCCTCCATTTGTAGAAATATCAAAGTTGCTAAGAAAGTACAATGCAGTTGTAGCATTTGACAGTGCGGCTTCATCACCGTGTTTAAATGTAGATTCTAGTCTGTATGATGCTCTATTTTTGTCACCTCATAAACTTTTGGGTGGACCAGGTACTTGTGGACTATTGGCTATAAGAAAGAAACTCATAAACGAAGATGCATCTCCTACTTTTGCAGGAGGAGGAACAGTCGCTTATGTTTCATCAAGTGAGCATATATTTAACTCTGATATTGAGATACGTGAAGATGCAGGAACGCCTGCTATTCTTCAACTTATCAAAGCATCTTTTGCATACCAACTTAGAAATGATATAGGAATTAAAAAAATTCAAGATAGAAAAGTAGAACTATTTAAGATACTAAAGAAGGGTCTTTCAGAGTTTGAAAACTGTACAATTTATGGACAAAATGGAGGACACAAAAGTGTCGGTATTTTAGCTGTAAACTTTCAAGGAATTAGTCCATTTGATTTGTGTGAAAAACTCTCACAAAACTATGGAATTCAAACGCGAGCTGGATGCAGTTGTGCTGGACCATATGGACATGATCTTTTAGGTATAACAAAAGAAGAAGCATACAGCAGTAAACCAGGCTGGCTTAGAATAAGTGTAAACTACACACATAGCATAGATAGTATTAGAAATCTGCTCTTTGCATTAAAAGAGTCAACAAACGAGCTTAATAAGGAAAAAATATGAATAAAGAAACTTTAGCAATACATGCTGGATATCAAAAAGACTCACAACAAACAACTACTGTTCCAGTTTACCAAACAACAGCATATGCATTTGAGAGCGCTAAACAAGCATCAGATAGATTTTGTTTACAAGATTTGGGAAATATCTACACAAGATTAACAAACCCAACAACTGCTGTTTTAGAAGCTAGATTAGCTGAACTAGAAGGTGGTGCAAGTGCAATAGCAACGGCAAGCGGACAAGCTGCTATTTTTTATTCAGTTGCTAATCTCTTTGAAGCTGGAGATAATATCGTTATTTCTGATAAAATTTATGGTGGAAGTGTTACATTATTTAAGTACACAATGAAAAAATTTGGTTTAGAAG
>JBLIEY010000075.1:0-13401 GCA_047633475.1 Sulfurimonas sp. | reverse complement strand
GGTAGTTACCTTGAATATTAAGTTTCTTATACTCTTCACTATCAAAAAAAGATTTCAAACTCTCAATATCTGCTTCATTTCTTTGCACATCCATAGGAATATCAACTAAAACGGGACCTTTTCTGCCGTGTTGAGAAATAAAATAAGCTTTTTCTAATTCATATCTTATATTTTCTACTTTATCAACCATTACAGCATATTTAACTATTGGCTTCACAATACTTACAATATCTGTTTCTTGAAAGCCAACTTGTCTTACTGGCTTATCATACTTGTATTCATAAGTATTTACTTGCCCTGTTATAAATAAGGTTGGTACAGAATCAAAATAACAACTCCCAATTGCTGTTATTAAATTAGTAGCACCTGGCCCACTTGTTGCAAAAGTAACCCCTGACTTTCCAGTTACCCTTGAATAACCCTCTGCTGCAAAAGATGCCCCTTGTTCATGGATACAATTTATAACTTCTATCTTATCGTTCTGATCTATGGAATGATAGATGTGTGCTACTGCACCACCAATATATCCAAATACTTTATCTATCTTTTTTTCTAAAAGAAAATCTATTACATAATCTGATATTTTCATTTTGTCCACTCTATGTTTTTTATTTTCGCGTCGTTGACGTAAGAATTCAAATCTTCTTTTGTTAGAGTTTTAGCATTATTTTCATAAAATGATTTATACCATTTCACAGTCTTTTCAAAGGTTGTATTACTATCCCAAACATCTTTCCATTTAAGTAGAATATGAGCTTTTGAACAGTCTAGTTTTAACAGATTAGCTTCATGAAGTTGATTTGGGTCTTTGTTTATTTCAGCATCTATTGTATCCCAATGTTTTTTTACATGGTTTACAACTTCTTTAACTGTTATACTTCCCTCATCGGATGGTCCAAAATTCCAGGCTTCTCCAAACTCTACTTTTTCTTCTAGAAGTTTTTGACCTACAAGTAAATATCCACTAAGTGGTTCAAGTACATGTTGCCAAGGTCGTGTGGCATTTGGATTTCTAATATTTACTTTTTGGCCTTGAGACACTGAAAGCATAATGTCGGTGATAAGTCTATCTTTTGCCCAGTCACCGCCACCTATTACATTTCCAGCTCTACAACTAGCTAAAAGTGTATTGTGAGTTTTTTTATAATCATGCGTATTAAAGTATGAGCTTCTGTAGGAGTTAGCTAGTAAATCAGCGCAACCTTTAGAGGAGCTATATGGATCATATCCACCCATAGGATCATTTTCTCTATATCCCCATATCCATTCTTTATTTTCATAAGCTTTATCACTTGTGATATTTACTATTGCTTTTACATTTGCTTTTCTGCAAGCTTCAAACACTTTTAGAGTACCAATCACATTAGTTTCATAAGTATTGATTGGGTCCTCATAAGATAGTCTTACAAGTGGCTGGGCTGCTAGATGAAATACTATATCTGGCTTATACTTTTCAAAAGTTTGATTTAATTTTTCTAAATCTTTAATATCACCAGTAATTGAAACAATATCAAGATCTAATAACGATATATGATTTGGCATTGTTGGAGCTTCAAGTGAGTAACCAACAACCTTTGCTCCCATCTCTTGTAACCATAAACAAATCCAACTTCCCTTAAAGCCAGTATGCCCAGTTACCAGTACCATTTTATCTTTGTAGATGCCATCAAACAAGTTTTTCATTACCATATTTTCCATTTTGCTTGATTGTCGTACCAAAATTGGTTTAGTTTTTGATTGTCTCTCAGTGTATCCATACACTGCCAAAAACCAGTGTGCTTATATGCGAATAGTTCTCCATCATCAGTTAATTTTCTTAATGGTTCTTGTTCAAATATACAAGATTCATTTTCTGAAAGATAGTCAAAGACTTTTGGCTCACATACAAAAAAACCACCATTAATCCAACCAGCTTCACTTTTTGGTTTTTCAAGAAACTTAGTAATATTCATATTATCCTGTATATCTAAGTTCCCAAAACGAGCTTCTGGTTGAATGGCTGTCATTGTAATAGCTTTGCCATGTGTTTTGTGAAATTCTACAGTTTCAGAGATATTTACATCAGAGACTCCATCTCCATAAGTAAGAAGGAATGGTTTGTTACCAATATATTTTTGTGCTCGTTTTATTCGCCCACCTGTCATAGTATCTAAACCTGTTTCAACAAGTGTCACCTTCCATGGTTCACTACTATTATTATGAACTTCCATATTATTGTTTGAAAGATCAATTGTTACATCACTTTGATGTAAAAAATAGTTTGCAAAATACTCTTTTATAAAATAACTTTTATATCCAAGTAAGATTACAAAGTCATTGTAGCCATGAGCAGAATACATCTTCATGATATGCCATAGTATAGGTTTTCCACCAACTTCAACCATAGGTTTTGGTTTAATATCTGTTTCTTCACTTATTCTCGTTCCATATCCGCCAGCCAATAGTACTACTTTCATTTCTGTCCTTTTTTTGTTTTTATAATACAAATCCATCATCGATAATTATGTTTTGACCATTCACATATTTACTCATATCACTAAGTAAATAAACTAAAGTACCTTGAAGATCATTCTTATCTAACATACCCTTATTTAGGCACTGCTTTTTATACTCCTGCAAAAAAGGTTCAGGTTGATTGTCGAGTATACCTCCAGGGCTTATAGCATTAACTCTTATATTCATACCTTTACAATATTTGGCGATATACTTTGTTAGATGCAAAAGTCCAGACTTTATTGCTGAATACTCAACAGGCATTGTCATCTGTGTATTTTTATAAACTTCAAATTTGGGTGCAATAACCCCATATATTGATGATATATTTATAATATTGCCATAGTTTTGATTTTTAAAATATTTAGCATATTGCTGTGAAGTGATAAAATATCCACCTAAATTTAATCCAATATTCTCAACAAAATCATCATATTCAACATCAAAAAAGTGTCTTCCATAATTTTTATTTCTTGGGTATGCATTATTAACTAGAGCATCAATTCTTTTATATTTTTCGTCTAAGTATTGTATAGAATTATTTAAAGAATCTTTAGAAGTAATATCAAGTTGTATGAAATCAATTTTATCAGTTTGTAACTCTTTGGAAAGAGTATTCTTTACGTTATTACCTAAATCTTTATTTATATCAGCAATAATTGCTATTCCATTATTTGCTATAACGGCTTTTACAAACTCTTGACCAATTAGTCCTGCTCCACCAGTTATTACAATCACTTTACTATTTAACATTATTTTCCTTCATAAGAAATTCAACGAATTTATAATCAAGTTCAGTATCTATATCTATTGATCTTTCTTCTGGCATAGTATAAAGTCCTGTATTTTCTAAGAATAGAGATTTATTATTTAAAATCACATCCCTTTTCCAAATATAAATAGAAGCATTCATATCATAACTTTTTGGGGCGTCTTGTCTTCTGATAATTGAAGTGTCTAATTGTTTTGATAAACTTATTTTTCCAGCACTATCAACTTCTACAAGATTAAAATATGGACTTCTTCTACTCGGCATAGCTGTTATGAGATTATCATTATTATTTTCTAAAAATTGATTAAAAGAATCAATAATATCATCAATAGTTCTAAGGGGTGCAGTTACATCTAAATCAACTAAATAATCAAATTGTTTATTGTAATATTTTTCACTTCTAATAAATGCATCTCTAATTACATCTAATTTTCCGGCAGTGTCACTTGCCATTTCTGCACTTCGTTTAAAAAATACTTCTGCCCCATATTCCTTAGCTATATCTGCAATATCATCTGAATCTGTACTTATTACAATATGTTCAAAAAGCACTGAACCTTTAGCTTGTTCTATAGTGTAGGCGATGAGTGGTTTAGCATTTATTTCTTTAATATTTTTGTTTTTAACGCCTTTACTCCCACCTCTAGCGCATATAGTGCATAATAGATTTTTCATTTATTTTGCTCCTGAATTATTGATATTGTATTCATAACATTAAGTCCTTCATCATAACTGCATACGCTTTTTTTATGACTTAGAATTGATTTATGCATTTGCTCAAACATATAATTTCTTTCTAGGTTTGAAAAGCTGTAAATTTGTTCTAGTCCAGCTTTGTCTTTTTGTATCAAATTATTTTTAATAAAGTCTAACTCATAAGTATCATTTAAAGTATGAATTAACATTTTTCTATATGTAATTTTACTTATATAATCTATTGATAAATTAATAATAATTTCTTTATCTGTTTTTCCTATTAATGTAGTAAAATCATCGGTGTCTATTTCTAAGTCAGAGATTTTCAGCTGGTAACTTTTTATTTCTTTAATCGACCCAAATAACCATTGAATATAGTCTATTTCATGACTTAAATCTAAAAGAACACCACCACCTTCATTTTTTTTTGCGCTATAAGAATTTCGATAATCTGTATTTTGTCTCCAAGTTGGTAAATATTGTCCACAATTGACATTCACACTTAAAACTTTTTCGTTTTGCAAAAAACTTTTCAACTTTTGAAGCATTGGATGAAATCTAAGTACATAACCTACGAAAACTTGATTTCTCTCTATTTTTAAATCTTTATTTATTTCAAAAAGAGGTTTTTCACAAAATATTATTTTATCTGTAACATTTGCTTCTAAATATTTCAACTGTTCATAATGCTTATGAGTCTCAGAAGCAATTATAAAGTAATCATATGATTTTAGCTCATTTATTTCAATGATGTCATTAAAAGTTTTTTTATTGTCAATGCTTTGCTTTGTAACAATATCTATATACTCTATTCCATCAAAAGATGATAATACTTCTTCATGTCTTTTTCCAATAGAGCCATAGCCAATGATTAAAGCTTTCAATCAAAACACCTCGTCATACTCATCATTTGCCTTTTTATACTCTTCTAGTCTCCCAATATCAAGCCAATATTCTCTAAGAGGAAAGGATATAATATTTTTCTCTTCGCTTATGAGTTTCTCAAAAAGTGTTGGCATATCATAAAATTCATTTTTAGGAATAAATTCTAAAATTTCAGGTGAAAGCATATATATTCCTGCACTTACAAAAAATGTATGTGTTGGTTTCTCTTGTATAGACAATATTCTACTATCTTTTATATTCACAACACCATAAGGAACTTGAAACTCATACTCTCTTACACACATTGTTCCAATAGATTTATTTGCATTGTGATAGTTATCTAAGTGTTCAAAATTTACATTTGTAAGTAAGTCTCCATTCATCACAAAAAATGGTTCTGTTGGTTTGTTTTTTAGTAAGCTTAGTGCCCCCGCTGTTCCCATGCGCTGTTCTTCAAAAACATATTCAATCGTTACTCCAAACTCACTACCATCTTTAAAATAGTTTTGTATAACATTAAACTTATAATTTACACATAATACAATCTTCGTATATCCATACTCAGCAAACTTTTCTATTATAGTTTGTAATATAGGTTTTTTGCCAACTTTCAGCATAGGTTTAGGGATATTATCTGTAAGTGGTCTTAACCTTGTACCAAGTCCTCCTACCATAAGAACGACTTTATTTGTCTTTTCTTTTGGTTTGATAAGTTCATCTATTTCTTGGATACCTAAAATCTTTCCATTTTCATCTATTATAGGTATTTGGTGTAGTTTTTTAGCCAATGCTATTTTTAAAATATCTTCTTTTGTATCACTTATATTCGCAATTGTTGGAGTTTTAAAAACAATAGACTCTATAGAGCTATTTAAGTCAAGTCCTTTAAGTAAACCTCTTCTAATATCTCCATCGGTTAAAGTTCCTAATAACTTATCATTTTCATCGACAATTAAAGCTATTTGCATCGCTGCTTTATCTATTATTTCAAGTGCTTCTTTTATAGTTGAACTTATGTGTAGTTTAAGGTTTTCTATATTTTTCATGCTAGGCCTTTAAATCATAAAATGATTTTTTTAAAATATTATTTAAATCAATTTTTTTTATTTCTTGAATAATTTTTGCACTTGCACAACCATCACCATAAGGATTTTTTGTATTTCTTAATGACTTTTTATATTCTGTTGAATAAATTTTTTTAATAGCTTGACTTATAGATACTTTTAAAGACTCGCAATCAATTACACTACTAGCTTCTAATCTTCCTTTTTGTCTATCACCAATATTAACAGTTGCAATCTTAAAACTAGGTGCTTCCAATAATCCACTTGAACTATTTCCTACTATTGCATCTACATATTGAAGTGCTGATAAATATCTAAGTTGCCCCAAAGAAGTAAATACTACTGATTTAAAAGAATTATTACTTACGTATGTGTCTATCATCTCATTAATTATTCTACCATCTGTATCGCTATTAGCTTTGGTAAATATGATATTTGTATTTTCTAGTTCATCAATAGCATCTAGTAATTCTTGAAGTTGGTCTTTTGCGCTTGAATTTTCTAAAGTTACAGGATGAAAAGTAACTAAAATATTTTTTTCATTTAATTTAAAATCAATTGATTTTTCAAACTCTTTTTTACTAAGAAGTTTTAATCTTTTTATATTTTCAATACCCATGCCACCTATGTTAAAAACTCTTGATGGGTCTTCTCCCAGTTGAATAACTCTATTTTTATATTCTTGAGCTGCTGTAAAATGAAGATGACTCATTTTCGTAATACTATGTCTAAGTGATTCATCAAAAGCACCTTCAGTTGTTTCTCCCCCATGAAGATGTGCTATAGGTATATTTGCAATTAAAGCAGCACTAGCAGCTGAAAAAATTTCATATCTATCTCCTAATAAAATTATAATATCAGGTTTTAATTCTTCAAAACTTTCAGCAAAAGAAATCTGAGCTAAGCCAATAGATTTTGAAATTCCAATATGAGTATCAGAAGATAAAAGCATTTCTATTTTTTTATTAATAACAAAGTCTTTTTCTATATCTTTATAAGTAAGTCCAAATTCAGGACTTAAGTGCATTCCTGTTGCAATAACTTGTAATTCTAATTGAGGATCAAATTCAATCTCTTTCATTAACCAATATAAGAGACCATATTCAGCTCTTGTTCCTGTAACTACACATATTTTTTTCATATTAAGTCATCTTTATTATAGTCTTTTGTAGAAATAGTTCCAACTATTTTATCCCATCTCATAGGATTTATTCCATTACCAGGTCTCTTAATAGTAAGATTATTTTCTGTTAGAATATCACCTTTTTTTATTTCGTTATTTGCTACAATTGATTTTCTTACAATTTTCATATTTGGGTATTCACTTTTAGAAGGTTTTTTTATACCACTCCCTAAAGCTAATTCTATATTTCGTATGGCTTTTACCATAGTTATTAATTCATCTGGTTCTAAACTAGCTTTATGATCAGGTCCTTCCATAGTCCTATCAAGTGTAAAATGTTTTTCAATGATAGTTGCACCCATAGCAACTGCCGCTATATCTACTTCTATTCCTAAAGTATGATCACTATATCCATATTTACAATCAAAAGTATTTCCTATTGTATTCATAGCTCTTAGATTAACATCTTCCATTGGAGTTGGGTACATTGTATTTGCATGTAGAACTGTAATGTTTTCTTTTTTTGTTCCAGCATTTATAAGAACATCCAAAGCATCTTCTATCTCACCAATATCAGCCATTCCCGTTGATAATATAACTTCTTTTTGCAAACTTCCTATATGTCTTAAATATGGTAAGTTACTAATCTCTCCACTCGGAATTTTAAATATTTCTAATTCCAAACCATTTAGAAGTTCAATGCTATGATGATCAAAAGGAGTTGATAAAAACATAATGTTTTTACTATTACAATAGGAAATAAGCTCCTTGTGTGTGTAAACATCTAGTTCTAGTTTTTTGAGCATATTAAACTGAGAGTCATCACCATCATTCATATTTTCTTTTTGATAATCTGCTTTTTGTGCATTTTTACTTACAAGGTTTGTAGCTTTAAAAGTTTGAAACTTAACAGCGTCAACACCTGCTTCTACTGCTGCATCAATTAGTTTTTTTGCTAAGTCAACAGAACCATTATGATTAACGCCTGCTTCAGCAATTATAAACACATTGTTTTTATCTTTACTCATTTTACAAGACTCCCTGCTTTAATAAAATCATCAATAACTATTGATTGTTTTGACGTTGCATTACTTCCATAAAAGTTGCCTTCTTTTACAGTAACTCCACCATTTATAACTGAAGAAGTTGATATATGGCAATAATTTTCAATTATTGAATCATGTTCAATCAATGCTTTTGAATTAATTATACAGTTTTTACCTATTCTTACATTTGCATTAACTAGTGCATGATGATGGACTACTGTCCCCTCATCAATAATAGAATGCTTTGAAATATATGCAATAGGCGAAATAATGACAGGTAAAGTGAAGCCTATATTTTTTAATTTGTTAAATATTTTTGTTCTTAAATTACTCGATTTTATTTGACCTATGGTAATTATCGCATATTTACAAGTTTTAAATATTTCATTTAACTCATCATCACAGGCTATAATCTCATAACTTAAAACTTTTGTACCTATTAACTCTTTTTTATCAATAATACCAATAATCTCATATTTATTTTCTTGTTCTATTACATCAATAACACTATGGCAATGACCCCCGCCACCAACTAAAATTATTTTAGTTTTCATTATAAAATTACGCTACTTGGAATATTAACAATTCTTTCTTCAAGATATTTAGCATTTGTTAAATCACTTGATTGACAATCTTTAAACATTTCTAATTCATTCATAAGCTTCCAAATGGGTCTGGTCATCACACCATTTTTATTTGTAAACTTTAAAAACTTATCTCTTATTTTTACATCTTTAAGAATTACAGCCTGTAACCAATAATTTGAAGATGAATTTTTAGGTTGATTAATAAAATCAATTTCATTTATATTTTTAAAAAATTTATCATATTTTAAAGCTAATACTTTTTTATTTTGTATAAACTTATCAAGTTGTTCTAGTTGTGCTACAAGCAATGCTGCATTTAAGTTTGGCATTCTGTAGTTGTACCCTATTTCATCATGTATATATTCAAACGGATGAGGAATCTTTGCGGTAGTTGTTAAATATTTTGCTCTTTTTGCTAGTGTTTCATCATCTGTAACTATAACTCCACCACCACCTGAAGTGATGATTTTATTGCCATTAAAAGAAAATGCTCCAACTTTTCCAAAAGTACCTGTATGTTTTTCGTTGTAGTAACTTCCTAAAGATTCAGCTGCATCTTCAACTAAAGTAATATTCCATTTGTTACATATACCTTTAATCTCTTGTATTCTACAAGGATGACCAAAAGTATGCATAGGTACACAAGCTTTTATTATTTTTTTTGTAGTTTTATTTACACATTTATTATTTACAATTTCACAATTTGATTTTAAAAAGTTTTCTAAAAAAGTGGGAGACAAGCCCATAGTGTCTAAATCTACATCTACAAATATAGGTTTTGCTCCTATGTAAGATATAGCATTACAGGTAGCTATAAAAGTCAAAGGTTGAGTAATAACTTCATCATTTTTCTTTACATTTGCAAGAATTAAAGATATATGCAAAGCTGCGGTACCATTAACCGTTGCGACAGCATATTTGCTACCAACTTTTATTGCAAATTCTTTTTCAAATTGATCTACATATTTCCCTACACTTGAAACAAATGTAGAATCTATACAATCATTTAAATACTTCTTTTCATTTCCTATAAATCTGGGCTCATGTAAAGGAGTAAATTCTTGAGTGTTAAAGGTCTTCTTTATAAAGTTTACTATGTTTTGCATATTACATTTTCCCATCTAGATATTTACCCGTCTCTTTGTGTCCAAAGTCTGGAATCATTTTGAAAAACTCTTTTACAATGTCTTCTTTTGACCATGATAAATTTTCTTTATAACTTTTTATAGTTTTTTCAAAACTGTTTAGTTTCTCTTCATCAAAATTAGCTTCATTTTTTATAACACCAAGATTTTCAAATTTATCCATATCTAAAGTTTCTGCATCTGTAAAAAACTCTTCAAAATCTTTTTCACCTGTAGTATCACTAGAAGTAAATAGACAAGGCCATTTTCCTTGAGATGGTAAAGTTTTAGCTAGTTCTCTCGCCTCATCTTCATCTTTACATAAATATGGTTCATAACCCAGATTTTTAAGATATTTCACGGCGATATCTGCAAAAGAAATAAGATGTAAATTTTCACTTAGTTTTGGAAAGAAAATATCTCTGTTGTCTCCAAAGATGCAAGACATCAGACACAATTCTCCACTTTCTTGTGGAGTTACAAAATATCTTTTTATATCGTTAGGTGCTACAATCGGTTGTTTTTTCTTTATTCGTTGATCAAATCCGTGAAGCAATGAACCATCTGAAAATGCAACATTTGCAAATCTTGCCATGGAAACATTTATTTTTTTTGATTTTCTCATTACAAACATTTCCATAATTCTTTTACTTGCCCCCATCATATTTACAGGATTTGCTGCTTTGTCTGTGCTTACACAAAAATATTTTTTTGTGCCATTTTCTATTGCTTGTTGTAAAGTTTTATCAGTATTGAATACATTCGTATCAATCATTCTCATGAGAGTAAAGGGATCTTTTTCACTACGTACATGTTTAAGTGCAGATAGATTTAAAACATAATTATAATTACCATCTGATTTGATAAAAGCATCATATTCTAAAGAGTCAATATCCAAAGCAAATGTTTGAAAATCTCCATCTATATATCCAAATGAACTTCTAATATCTCGAACTAATTCAACTATGTTATTTTCAGATATATCCACTGCATGAAGTTTCTTTGGGTTTCTTTTAAAGATTTCTTTAGTAACAGCTTGTCCTATTGAACCGGCTGCACCTATTACTAAAAATGTTGAGTTTGATACTAGATTTTTTAGTTCTTCTTCATGATTGCTGATATCGCCTATTAATAGTTCTTTTGTTCTACCTAATAGATTTAATATTTTATTCATTATCTACCTTTAAGTAAGCTGCATTATATATATTCAAATATTTATCTCCAATTATTAGCCCGTGCTTCTTCTATATACTCTTTAATAGTTCTAGTCGGTTTCCATCCAAGGGCTTCAGTCTTAGAAATCATAACATCTGCAGTCATTCTGTTGCCTTTTCTCTCAGGTAGCATCTCTATTTTTCCATCGTATATTTCAGCTATCTCTTTAATTGTATACGCTTCAGGACTTCCTATACCAAACTCATCTCCATAGCCATTTTCTCCAACTAACACTAAGCCGTCGATAATGTCATCAATATGAGTAAAGTTTCGCTTTTGTGTTCCTGGGCTTACTATAGTGAGAGGTTCGCCATTTTTCATTTTCTCTTTAAAAAGAGCTATTAGGGTTGCATATTTTCCAGTTTGGATTTCTCTGTTTCCATACACATTGTAAAAGTATGTAATTGCATAGGGTACATTAAACCAAGCTCCATAGTTTTGAACTAGCTCAGTGTTAGAGGCTTTTGTCCAAGCATAAGGAGATGCGCTTCTACCTAAACCACCATCACCAAATTTTGTAGAACTTCCTGCATAAAGTATTTTACATCCATGCTTTCTTACAAATTCTAAAACTGCAAATATTCCATCTTTGTTGAATCTCCATACTTTCTCAATGTCATCAAAACTTTGTTCAACTCTAGAATATTCTCCTAGATGGTAAACCATGTCTGGCGCAAAAGTAACTAACTTATCTATGTCGCTAGTTGAACCTTCTATATATGTCACATTAGGTACATGATTGTTCTTAGAACCTGTAAAATAATTATCTAAACTGTATACCTCGTTGTTTTCATCTTGTGACAATCGTTCACATAGATTACTCCCTACAAATCCTGCTCCACCTGTGACTAAAATTCGTTTCTTCATAATTCGCCTTGATTAAAAGTTCGCTATTTTACTAAAAAGATGATTAAAACTGTATAATTCCAAATGCAAAAATATCAACACTTCAATTATTTAATTAATTTACTCGTCTCAATTTTGAAACTTTCCTTGGTCGTGCTTGGCTTAATGTCATTATCAAGGTTATACTTATTACTAAGTTATGGCGGAGCTAGCAATTATTCTTTTTCTGAGATTCTAGATGCTTTTTGGCTTGGAATGAGGCTAGATGCAAGCCTCTTGGCTTATTTAAATGCCTTTGGTATTGTACTTATATTTATTATATGGCTTCTGAGGTTGAAATTTTTACAGAAATATCTTTATACTTTTTTTAGATTTTACTTTGTTGTTCTTTTAACTTTGCTGGCTTGTTTAACATTTACAGATTTGACATACTTTTCTTTTTTTGGGGAACATTCAACACTTATGATTTTTGGTGTTTTTGATGATGACACCGAAGCTTTAATTCGTACAGCTTTAAACAATTACAATGTTCCTCTCCTTGGTTTCTTAGTTGTCATATTTTTCACTTTTTTATATTTCATAATTTTTAAGATTTTAAAAGTTAGGCAAAGCATTGAGTTGAAATTTGTATGGCTTAAACAATTAGCTGTTTTTTTATTTATTATAATTGCTGTAGCACTTACAGGTAGAGGTTCAGTAGGTGTTTTTCCATTGGCATATAGCATCTCTGATGTTAGTCAAGACCCACTTGTAAACAAGCTGCCACAAACTCCTAGTTTTGCTATTTTAGATTCATACACTCAGTACACTAAAAATAAGTCAGGAAACTACGATCTTATTAAAAGTGCAGGATATAAAGGGCATATGTCAAAAGCTTTTGAGGTTTTTAAGCAGACTAAAGAAATAGATACAAAGAACCTTTTAAACAATCTTGTGCAAAAAACATCCAAAAATGAAAAACTAAAAAATAAATCACCCAATGTTGTAGTTGTGATGGTTGAGAGTTTTGGTATGCCTTTGTTAGATTATCAAAGTGATAGCTTTAATATTATGGGACGACTTAAAAAACATTTTGAAGAAGATACGCTTTTTACTTCTTTTATATCTAGTTCAAATGGTACTATTGTGTCATTAGAACCATTACTTTTAAATACAACAGCTCGTCCTAATTCAACACCTTTTGGACAAAGCTCTTATCTAAATACTCACTTTACGCAAGCAAGCGCAAAGGTTTATAAAGATGCAGGTTATGAAACAAGCTTTGTTTACGGTGGAGATTTGTTTTGGAGAAATGTTGGAAGCTTTATGTCTAGACAAGGCTTTGATCATACTTGGGGAAAAGGTGCTATTGCAAAATCATTAGATAAAGATATTGATACTATTTCTCATGATTGGGGAGTTTTTGATGAGTATCTTTATAAATTTGTAGAGAAAAAGTTAAAAGATGCTACAAAACCACAGTTTATATTTGTTTTGACTACGAACAATCACCCTCCATATACTGTTCCAAAGGATTATAAATCTAGCAGATTAGATATTTCTGAAAATTT
>JBLIEY010000074.1:0-13536 GCA_047633475.1 Sulfurimonas sp. | reverse complement strand
AGCTAAATACTTTAACTACTGTTCCTTTTTCTACTCCTACTAGTGGTGCATCTAGTGTTTTATAGTTAACACCCTCTTTGAAGTCTGCTCCGAATAGTGCTATTGCAGTTACACATAGCGCTAATATTATCTTTTTTACTGACATTACTTTTTCCTTTTTACTATTACTTATTTTATTTTTTGTATTTAAGAGTGAAAAGAGGAAGAAAGTCTACATGACTGTAGAAATCTTCCTATCTTCTTTGAGAATTTATTTTGCGAAAACTTTATCAACGCTAAATGGCATAGCTTGGTAACCAGCACCTGCACCAAACATACGAATTTGTACTGAAGGTTTTTTAGCACCCCATTTAAATTCTAAAAGTTCTGGTTTTGGAGCACCCATTGGTGTACCTTTTTTGAAGTCATATCCACCCATACCTGCAGTTGCTGAATAGATAACAACTGAATCTTTATCTTCTTGATATTCAGTAATAGATGTAATAGGAGAGTACCAATCATTACCACGATCTTTACCATATTCCCATACTTGCTGAACTGTCATCTTATTTTGGTCAATCTTATAGATAACACCACGAGAGTATTTCATACTAGCCATTGCTGGTTGTTCTAGTCCACGGCCATCACCATTGTCAAAAACACTTAGAAAAAGAATATCTTTATTTGTTTTGCTAGGAATAACTAAAGCTGTATGTTGTGTCCAAGTCCAATCAAAGCCGCCACCATCATTTAGGTAACCAGGACATTGACCATTTTCACAAATGATTTTATTGCCTTTTGCATCGATTGGTGTAAGAAGTTTACTTTGATACTTTTCACTCCATCCTTTATGTGCTCCAAGAATCCATTTAACTTTTTTATCTCTACCAATTTTAATAGCAGCAGATTGGTGACGAGAACTAACAACGATACTATCATCATTTGCATCATAATCAACAGAGTTTACGTGTGCCCAGTTACGTCCAGGACCTGAACCAACGATATCACCGAAGTTATCTGTTTTATCTAGGTTTGCAATATCTTCAGCGCTCATTGTATGTCCTGACTGAGAAGCATCAACATTTAAACATACAGCACCTTGATCTAAAGATACCATTACAGTATCACGGTAAGGATCTAAAATATCATATAATTTCCAGTCATCTACAACGTTACCCTTAGCATCTACTTCAACAATAACATCACGAACAGTTCTAACATTTCTTCCATCTGGTCTTTTATAATTTGATGAAGCTGCACGTAAAAGAAAGTCTCCATTAGGCATATCTTTCATAGAGTGAGAAATGTCATTATATGCTAGTGGCAATTGTCTATTAAAGACTTCTCGTCCCATAATATTGTATTTTACATAACGTTGACCAAATCCCCAACTAAGGTCTCCATCGTTATTTTGTCTGAAGCCCATCATAATACCTGTATGGTAAATATCATTATAGTTAACTAATTTGTCAGTATTAATATACCAACGAACTTCACCATGCGTATCAATAATATAAGCATTAGAAGGATAGTTCCATTCTAAAGCACCACCTGATGGATTATTCCATATAGTTCCAGCTGATTTACCACCTTTACCCCAGATATTATTTACAAGATATAAACGGTCTTTGAATTCCGGATCAACTTTCGTTATTTTCACTTTCTTAAAAGGTAAATGAAATTGTCCTCTACGTCCACTAGCTTCTTGATACACAGGAGGTCCGTAGATAACATATGTTTCTTTAATTTTTTCAGCTTTACCGTTATAAACACGAGTGTAGCTTGTTTCTACCTTGTTAGCATAATCAGCATATAAACCAAAAACAGGAATACCACCGTTTTGTTTTACGTTAGCGTATGAAACATCATACTCAATAACTTGACCATCTTTTTTAGGAACAATCTTTACATGAACATCTTTTAATTCATACCCATTGTCTCTAATAACAGCCGTTAGTGGTGCATACCCATATGGGTCCATTTGGATTTGACCAAGTTTTCCTTTTATTTGGTTATCAACATGAGGACCACTTGGCCCACCCATAGCCATTGATGTTGTAGGTACAACACTCAAGAGTAATCCAGCTACTAGTGCAGACGAAATAATTTTATTAAGTTTCATAAAAACTCCTATTCATTTTTTTAAATTATTTACTAATTTAATGATGTATTGTATGAGAGACTCCTAACAAGCCCATTACACAAAACTTAAAATAAACTGAAATTTTTGCACTCTAAAATAGCTACAACGAATAAGTAGATGTAAGTAATTAATAAAAATAATTTAAGTTGATTGGAGGAATGAAGTTTGTGTAATCTTCTAAATATAGAATAGGGTTTCTTGTTTTACCAACAACAGACCCTATTCCTACCAAGTTCTTTTGCTTGATATAGTGCCGCATCCGCATTTTCTATGATTGTCTCTAGTTTAACTTTTTCATTTTTTGGGCTACTCACACCAAAGGAGCATGTCACACGTCCTACTTTGTTGAAAGTAGTTGCTTCTATACTAGCTCTAAGTCTTTCAGCTGTATTTTGTACAGTAAGGAGGTCTATACTTCTAACTACGACTACAAACTCTTCACCACCCCATCTGACAAAATAGTCATTTTGTCTAACTAGAGGTTTTATGATATTTGTTAGTTTCACAATAACTTCATCACCAATGGAGTGTCCATAAGTGTCATTTACAGATTTAAACTTATCAATATCCAAAATAATTATAGATATAGAGTCATAATAAGGATTTTTATTCTTCATCTTTTGCATAAATCCTCGTCTGTTCATTATCTTTGTTAAGGGATCTGTTATAGATTCTTTTTTTAGACGTGTATTAGATTTTTGTAGTTTTAGCTGTTCTTGGTTTATTAAGGATAAAAGATAGTTGAAAAATTTTGCCACGATGCCAACTTCTGTATCTCTTTCTTCATATATTTTTGTACTGAAGTTCCCAGATTTCATTATTTTTATAATGCTTTCAATTGTATCTACCCATGGAAGTTTTGCGTTATGTTCTGCTACATTTAGACCAATAACTTCATATTTTTTTGTCACTCTCAGAACATTTAGTTTTGATAAAGTGCTAAATAAAATCAATCCTAAAGAAAATGCGAATACAAAGGCGCTTATTACACCTATAAACTGCACTCCTACATATTCCATTCTTGTCATTCCATCAGGTAAAGATGCAAATATACCAACGGCTATAGTCCCCCAAACACCAGCAAAACCATGTATACTTACTGCACTAAGAGGGTCATCAATTTTTAATATTTTAAGAATTATGTAATCTGCTATAAACATTATTGTTACTGAGATAAATCCTACAAAAGCAGACACTGAAGCACTAAACTCATTACAACCAGCAGTTATTCCTACTAGTCCAGCAATAATTCCAAAGCTAAATATTTCAACACCTACTTTTTTCTTAAAAATCATACTAATTATGTAACCACCAAATCCACCAAAAGCACCTGATATAAGAGTATTTAAAAGAATTTTTGATACAGATTTATCAAATATTAATAAAGAACCAGCATTAAAACCAAACCACGCAAACCATAGAATAAAAACTCCAAAAACAATATAATTATGATTACTTGGAGAAAAATATTTTGTCTCACCTTTACGAAACTTACCAAGTCTAGGGCCTAAAACAATTGCACCAGCAAGTCCCACCCAAGCACCAACAGAGTGAACAACTGTTGAACCAGCAAAATCAGTAAAGCCTAGATTGTTTAACCATCCACCACTTCCCCAGCTCCAATGTCCAAATATAGGATAAATTATGGCTGTAACAGCAATTGCAACAAGTACATAAGCATTAAACTTCATTCTCTCAGCAACTGCACCTGAAACAATAGTTATAGAGGTTGTAGCAAACATTGCTTGGAAAAAGAAAAATGCATTTACGTTCATATCGTCACCCTCTATTAAGAAGTGAGATGTTCCAATAATACCACCAGAATCAGTTCCAAACATTAATCCAAAGCCTATAATCCAAAAGATTATAATGCCAAAGACCATATCTACTAAATTTTTCATAGCTACGTTAATGGTATTTTTAGATCTTACAGTTCCAGTTTCAACAAAAGCAAATCCCAACTGCATCATAAAAACTAAGAATGCACTAAGCATCATCCATACAATATCAATATCTTTATAATCATTCATTAAAAATTCTCCACTATTCTATACTAGCGAATCTTGATATAAATATTGTCAAATAAATGTATAAGTATTAATCAAAAAATACTTTTTATACTCTTTGAAGGATTTCTTCTACTGGTAACAAGCTTAAAACTCTACTATCGTATGACTCAAAACTTTCATTATCTTCTCTTTCTCTTTTATACATTAACATTAAGTCTTTTACTAATGTTTTAGCGTGAGTAAGCGGAACAGACTTATATAAAATTCTTGCTTCTTTTGCTTCTTTTGTTGCTTTACCACCTATAGAGATATGTACACCGTAGCATATATTTCCATTTTCATCTTTTGCCTTACAACCCTCAAATCCAATATCTGCTACACCGTTAATACCACACCCTTTTACACATGCTGACCAGTACATTCTTACTTTTGCATTTTTTAGTGGAACTTCTTTTTGTAAATAATTTGCCATTTCTATAGCATCTGGTTTATTTGGAATGACACCAAAAGAGCAATTTTCTATTCCTGCACAAGCTATTTGATGATTGAAATATGTATTTTGATATTGTGCGTACTCTTTAAATATATCTGCATCTAAAATAAGTTCTTTATTTTTAGCCGAAGCTATAATGTACAAGCTTTGCTCAACTGACAGTCTAATAACAGCATCTATATCTTTTGAGAGAAGAGCAACTTTAAGTAAATCACTTCCTTTAAAGACGCCACTAGGTATACTTAAATGGTACGCTTTTAATTCATTACTCAAATCAAAAGTGGCACTATCGTTTAATATATGCTCATCTTTTACAAGAACTTCTCCAGAACTATCAAACTCACATGATGAATACTTTTTAATAGACTCTACAAAAGTTTTAAGTCCAACTGCCTCTATCAAAAAATGAAGTCTGTTCTTATTTCTATTGTCTCTAAATCCATACTTTTTAAACAGTTCTATTGTTGCTTTAAAAGCAATAGCAACCTCTTCTTTTTTTATAAAAAGTCCACTATCTTTTGCTTGCATACCAACTCTTCCACCAAGGTATAGATTAAATCCGAGTAGATTATCTTTTTTAGCCAATACAAAACAACAATCATGTCCATAAATATTACAGTCATTTACAGTTGAGCCAAGTATTCCTGTGTTAAATTTTCTTGGCATCGTACCAATCCAATCTTCTTTTTTAAAAAACAGAGATTGAAGTTCATCTACAATTGGCTTACATTTTATGAGATTTTTATCGCCTTTTCCATCAAAAGAACTAGTTACAATATTTCTAAAATTATCTACTCCTGTTTGAAATGTTGATATTCCGACAGAGTCTAGTTCACGTAAGACAATTGCCAATTTCTTTATTTCTAAATATCTAAATTCTAGCTGTTGTCTTGTAGTTATGTCTATATAGTCTTCACCATAAGTCGTAGAGAGTTCAGCTATTTTTTGGGCTTGTATTGCACTTAGTTGTCCAGCAGGTATTCGGATACGAAGCATGAACTTTTTATCTTTTTTCAAAAAAAGACCAAAACATTTTAGATAAAACTTAGCATCTTCATCGGCTAAGGCATCTAGTCCATTTGCACAGATTTCATCTAGTCTATCATAAACGCTTATAGGTTTTTTTAACTCTTTTATCTTTTCTATTTTATTTATTTTACTGCTTCTCCCATCAAATGCTACCTTCAACGCTTTCATCTTAATTCCTTTATAATCTTATGTAATTTAACAACATCTCCAAAGACTAAAATTGCTGGGCGTTCTACTCCGATTGCCATTTTTTCTAAGTGTTTTAACTTTGTACTTATAACTTTTTGCTGTTTTCTACTCGCATTTGAGACAATAGCGCATGGCAAATTTTTTGATACTCCTAATTTTTTAGCTTCTTTCAGTATTTCACTTACACGAGAAAGCCCCATTAGAACTACTGTTGTATGATTTTTTTTCAGAAGTAAATCTACCCAATCAAGATTTACACTGTTTCCTCTCAAATGTGCTGAGACTACACTGAATCCTGCTGCATATCCACGGGCTGTTATTGGTATATCCGCAGTGAGTGTTCCTGAAACAGACGAACTTATTCCAGCTACAACTTCCGTATCAATTTTCTTTGCCAAAAGTTCCTGCAACTCTTCAGCTCCACGACCAAATATGAAAGGATCTCCACTTTTAAGCCTTGCAACACTTAAGCCTTCTTCTGCATACTTAATAATAAGCTCATTTATCTCTTCTTGAGATTTTGAGTGAAAATCTTTTTTCTTACCAACAAATATTTTTTTAGTTTTCTTAGGTAATAAGTCCATAATCTCATCACTTATAAGATAATCATACAAAACAACATCCACACTTTTTATAATCTTATATGCCTTAATTGTAAGAAGCTCTGGGTCTCCTAAACCACATCCAACTAGATATACTTTTGCTTTTTTCTTTAAGAGTTCTTTATGAGTTTTTTCAACATCTATAAAACCATTATCTCTCTCGCTTTGTTTTTGCTGTAGATATTTTGTTATATCTTTTGGTATCAGAGCTTCACATTCATCTCTAAAATACTTTGCTGCAGTTGGAGAAGCACCATTACTTGAAACGGCAATCTGAAGTGGTCTATTTTTGGTAAGTGCCATAAAGTAAAAATCGCATAAATCTGGAACATCGACAACATTTAGTAAAATATCATGCGTTTTCTTATACTTTAAAAGTTTTTTTGTTACTTTCTTATTTCCACTTGCATCTATAATAATTTTATAATCTTTTATATCTTCTAGTTCAAAAACTTTTTTTTGTATATTTGTACTAAGTTTTGTAATTTCGTCATTAAACTCTTTTGATATTATCCTAAAATCAATCTCATTATGAGAAAGGACCTGAGCTTTTTGTAAGGCTACATTTCCCCCTCCAATAAGAAGAATTTTTTGATTTTTTAGAAGTATTGGGAGTGTTTTATTTTTCACTATTTATCCTTTTAATTTTTACTACACTATGGTTATAGTCAGGTTCTAGAGAATCTCTGTCTAAAAGACTATTGGTTAAATAGTTGACCTCTCTATTGCTTATTGGAAGAAAAACATTCTTCTCGTTAATATCATCTGTTACTAATGCTTTACTATTAATGCTACCTCGTCTAGATGAGATTTGTATTTTGTCACCTGATTTGATTCCAAGTTCTTTTGCATCTTTTGTATTTATTTCTAAAAAATCTAACTCTTTGAACTTAAGAAGTGTTTTTGGTAAATTTGTTTTTGTACCACTGTGCCACTGGTCACGAGTACGACCTGTTAAAAGCACAAATGGATATTCTAAATTTGTTTTCTCACTCAGAAGCTTATTTTCTACAAAATGTAAGTTTGCTTTTTTATCTGGAGTTAAAAATTCTTTAATCTTTTCACCCCAAATAAATGGCTTAATTGATAGGTCATCATAGTTAGCATCGCAAATATCCATGTAAGTATTTAACTTAGTCATCTCTTGATATTCTAAAAATATATCTTTAGGGGAGTTGAAAGAAAACTCTTTTTTAAACCCTAATTCATGAGCTAAAAGCTTAAAAATTTCCCAGTCCGGTTTACAGTCAATAGATTTTCTAGTAAGCTTTTCTTGTTTTGTAATAGTTCTATCAAGATTAGTTTGTGTACCTTCTTTTTCTCCCCAAGGTGCTGCTGGGAATCTTATGTGTGCGAACTTAGAAGTTTCAGAATTCTCATAAGCATTTATTTCAACAACAAGAGGAATATCTTTCATTAGTTTCTCTGTTTTATGTCTATTTGGAAGATGATATATAGGGTCAGTGTGACAAATAATAAGTACATCTAAATTAGCTTCGAGCATCTCCGTTGCAGTTAGTCCTACCTTAGATGCAACATTGTCACTTCCCCAAAACTCAGATACTTTCTTAACTGACTCTTCATCAAAACCAAGATGAACTGCTAACGTAGTTGATAGACCTCCAACTTCTCTACCACCCATTGCATTTGGCTGACCAGTAAGACTTAGAGGACCATTTCCATCTTTAAATATCTTCCCACTTAGTAGATGCGTGTTTATTAGAGCTAAGTTTTTGTCAACTCCTTGCACAGACTGATTAAGTCCCATAGTCCATGCAGTAATAATATTTTCAGATTTTTTATATAGTTTCCAAAACTCTTCAAACTGCTCTGAAGTTAAACCAGTTCTCTTTAGCATCTTTGTTGTAGCTGCACGTTTAAACTTATTTTTCAGTAGTTCAAAATTATTTACATGCTCAGTAACAAAGTTTATATCTATTAAATTTTCATCAATCATACGCTTAGATATAAGATTAAAAAAGTCTATATCACTTCCTGCTTTTATAGGAAGATATAAGTCAGCTATCTTTGCACTCTCTGTTCTTCTTGGGTCTATTACTATTACTTTTAGTCCATATTTCTTAGCTTTTTTTATTTTATTGTGAAAAACCACATGCGCTTCTGCTGTATTTGCTCCTGCTAATATAAGTAAATCACTTTTAAATATATCATCCATTCTAAGAGGAACAAAATCAGCTCCTATGGATTTTTTATATGCTACAACCGTACTTGACATACATGTTCGAGAATTTGTATCTACATGTGAAGTCCCTATAAAACCTTTTCCAAGTTTGTTAGCAATATAGTAATCTTCAGTTAAAAGTTGACCAGATAAATAAAAGCCAACCTTATCTTTAGAAGTATTTTTAATAGCATCTGCTACTTTTTTTATAGAATCTTCCCATGTGCTTAATTTATATTCATCTTTTATATCTACTCTACTAAATGGTCTTAGAAGTCTTGTAGAGGTATCTATACTAATGAGTTCTGAAACACCTTTAGAACATAAACTACCCTCATTAGTTGGATATGTCACATCTCCTATAAGTTTATTTTCATCATATTCAATTCCACAACCAACACCACAATAACCACAAACTGATTTAATCATTTTTATATTCCATACTCATCTATTTATTTGATAATTGTATTATACAACACAATTTAATGTAAAACTAAGATTAAATTGTATAATATTTAATCAATCTATTGTATAATTTAGGATATATAGCTAGTATAATTCTTAATCAAACATTTAAACAATGTAAAATTAAGGATAAAGAATGCTAAAAAAGTTAGTAGGAATAGGGTTAAGTTTATCATTAGTTGCCACTTCATTGATGGCCGAAGTTGAAAAAAAGAAGTTAACGATAGGATTCATAGCATTAACTGATTGTGCCCCAATCGTAATAGCTAAGGAAAAAGGTTTTTTCAAAAAGTACGGTTTAGATGTACATGTTGTTAAAGAAGGTGGTGGATGGCCTGGAATTCAACAAAAAGTTATCTCTGGTGAGTATGACTTTTCTCATGCCCTTGCTGGTATGCCAATTGCCGCTACTTTAGGAATTAATGGAAATGCTAATCTTCAAGCTGTTCTTTCTCTTGACTTTAATGGTAATGCCATTACATTTGGTAATAAAATAATTAAAGAGATGGAAAAATATGGAATGGATAAAACTGCTCGTCCATTAACATCAGATGCTCTTAAAAAACTCTTAGATGCTAAACATGTAGCTGAGGGTGAAAACTATCAACCATTATCTTTTGGTATGGTTCACCCAGTTTCTACTCACAACTACGAGTTAAGATACTGGATGGCAAGTTCTGGAATAGTTCCAGATCGTGATACTACAATAAAACCTTTTCCTCCACCAACAATGCCATCTAACCTCATCGCCGGAAACATTGAAGGTTATTGTGTTGGTGAGCCATGGAATGAGAGAATCGTACTTAAAGGTAAAGGTAGTGCCTTAGTGACTAACTATGATATTTGGAATAATAATCCAGAAAAAGTTCTGCAAACAAGAGCTGATTTTATCAAAAAAAATCCTGAAACTACAAAAGCTGTAATGAAAGCTGTATTAGAAGCTCAAATGTGGCTAGACGCTTCATGGAAAAACCGTGATGAAGCAGCAAAAATTCTTTCTAAAAGAAACTATGTTAATGCTCCTTTAAAAGTTCTAAAAAAATCTATGTCAGGAACTTTTCAATACCTAAAAGGTCAAAAATCTGAAGCAAACCCAATGTTTAATGTTTTTGCTAACTACTACGCAGCATATCCTTACTACTCACACGGTATGTGGTTCATCACTCAAATGTACAGATGGGGACAAATTGATAAAGCTGTTGATATGAAAAAAGTAATTGAGTCTGTTTACCGCCCTGACCTATTTGCCCAAGTAGCTAAAGAAGTTGGTTATTCTCTTCCTCCAAGTCCTTGGAAAAAAGATGGTGTAGACAAGTACAACATGTTTATGGATGGAAAAGTTTGGGATCCAAACAAAGCTGTTGAGTATATTTTCTCTACTGGTATTGATGAGTCAAAAGTATCAAAAGAAGACCTACTTAAAGCAAATAAGTGGACAGTAAAAACTGAGCAACCAAACTATGTATGTCCTTATGGTCCAGCTGGTTGTGCTGACCCTAAGTATGTAACTAAATAAGGTACATGGCACAAAGACGAAAACCTTTGTGCTGATACTAAGTATAGAACTAAGTAATAATTAAATTGATAAATACCTAATCATAGTTTTCTCTCTCCTCTTGTGATTAGGTAGCTATGAGTTTAATGAAAAAAGGATGATGATGAATTCAGAACTAGTAAAAAAAATACTATTGCCTCTTATGGTTTTAGTGGTAGTAATACAAATATGGTCCGGCATAGCCAGTACAGTTGAAGATTTTCCAACGCCAAGCGACACTTATATAGCGGCATTTGGCGGTGTAAATAGCGAAGGTGATGAAATGATAGGGGTTTTAACTGACCCTTTTTATATAGAAAACCAAGATGACAAAGGTCTGTTTTGGCAAGTACTAGAATCACTAAAAAGAGTTTTTGGTGGATTTGCCTTGGCTGTAATTGTTGGTGTACCACTTGGACTTTTAATCGGTATGAGTAAAAATGCTCAATATGCTTTTGAGCCATTTATCCAAATATTCAAACCCGTTTCCCCACTTGCTTGGTTGCCTCTGCTTTTATTTATATTTCAAGATATAAATATGACTGCAATGTCCACGATATTTATAACATCTATCTGGCCAATCATCATCAACACTACGTTGGGTGTAAAGAGTGTAAGTGAAGACTATATGAATGTTGCAAAAGTTTTAAGATTCTCACCAATGGAGAAGATATTTCAAATAATCTTACCTGTTTCTGTTCCATATATCTTTACAGGGATGAGACTATCACTTGGAATAGCTTGGTTGGTAATTGTCGCTGCTGAGATGCTAACTGGTGGTATTGGTATTGGTTTTTGGATTTGGGATGAGTATAACAATCTTAACTATTACAATATTATTATCGGTATTATACTTGTTGGTCTAATAGGTTATCTACTAGACTTTATAATGGGTAAAATCGCAGATTATTTTGATTATACGAAAAAAGGAAAAGCGTAATGAATAACAAATTTTTAAGTCTAAAGGGAATTGAAAAAAGGTTTCCTATTCCTGGAAAAGATGATTATGTAGCTGTAACTGATGTGAATTTGGAAATAAAGAAAAATGAAATAATCTCTATTATTGGTCATAGTGGCTGTGGTAAAAGTACACTTTTAAACATTATATCTGGGTTAGACGCACAGTCTGAAGGTGACATACTACTAGAAAACAAACATGTTCTTGGGCCCGGACCCGAGAGAGCAGTTGTTTTTCAAAACCACTCATTACTACCTTGGCTAACTGTGTATCAAAACATAGAAATGGCTGTTAAAAAAGTTATGCCTGAACTAAGTAAAGCAGAGTTAAAACAGAGAGTAGAAAAGTTTGTAAGTATGGTAAATCTTGACCAAGCAAAAGATAAACTTCCAGATGAAATAAGTGGTGGTATGAAACAACGTGTTGGAATCGCAAGAGCACTTTCTATCAAACCAAAAGTTCTTTTGATGGATGAGCCATTTGGAGCACTAGATTCTCTAACTCGTGCAAACCTACAAGAGCATCTTATGAGAATACAAGAGAGTGTAAAAAATACAGTTGTAATAATTACTCACGATATAGATGAAGCTGTGCTTTTAAGCGATAGAGTTATTATGATGACAAATGGTCCAGATGCTACTATTGGTGAAATATTAGAAGTAAATCTAGAGAGACCAAGAAACAGAGTTGAACTTCAAAGTGATCCAGAATACATCAGATGTCGTGAAGCTATTTTGAGCTTTCTTTATGAAAAATTTGCTAAAGATGATGAGTAGAATCTTCTTTTGTTAGTAACTAGCATAAAAGCTTTTTTGCAAGCTGAGAGATTCTTTTTTGTTGGAGTAGATGCATATCACTAGCATCTACCCAAAGTTCAACTTCCTCCACATAGTACTTTAAAATCACTTCACTTATTTGCTCTTTTTGCTCTAGCAGATTTTCTAAAAACACTTTCATATCGTTTATCTCGAACTCTTCAAAATCTTGGAGCTTTGCATATACTGCATCTAGTAAACTATCATCCAAAAAGCTTTGCACTCTATTTAAGAAGATGCTAGCCTCAACAGGATTTGCAACAATATCATTCCATTTTCTTCCGTTTATAAGTTGGTCTATCGCAACGTCTAAATATACTGGAACTAAATCTAGGACTTGATTCAACTCCCAAAAGTCATTATCTGCCAAATCTCTAAAAAGCATTCTTGAACGATTTCGTATCTTGTTTCTTAGATTGTCATCTGCTATAACATCTTTATGTATTAATGAGAAGCGTTTTAGTGCAGATGCTTTTGAATGGTTAAAAGCCATTATGGAAACCAATGGATGCTCGTCTTTTATTTGAGATTCTAGTGATCCAGAAGGTCTACAAAAAGCCCAATACAATCTAGCCTCAAAATCTTCATGATTGATATACTTAGCATCTCCTAAGTATTCAAAGTCATCTTCATCTTTTAAAGCTTCAACCTCTTCTTTATACTTTAAACTAAATGTCCCTTCATCATTTCTCAAAATGTAAGCTCCATTACTCTTGCTATGGTTTCAAACTTTTTTATATTTTTTTTCTCATTAAGTATAAAAATTGTATTACATACAAGCTCTTGGGATATTTCAAATTCACCATCACTTAAGACTATTAACAAATTCTCAGACCTAATTTCGCTTGACTTTAAGTATCTTAAAACCTCATCAAAATTTGTTCCACCATCACTTTTAGGTATAAAAAAATCTTCTTCTTTTAAAGATGAAAAAGAGCTAAACTCAACTATACACTCTTCTTTTACTTTCATATCAAATGGTAAAACTCTTATGGAGTACTCATAAAAACCTTCACATACATCTGCAACTAAACCTAAGAACTTTTTATACTCATCTAAAGTTACACTCGATGAACTGTCTATAGCTATATAAACATCCAAAAATTCAACACTTTTTTTACTCCCTGGTAAATATAGC
>JBLIEY010000073.1:0-13600 GCA_047633475.1 Sulfurimonas sp. | reverse complement strand
AAAAAAAACAAAAAAAAAACTTAAAACCATAAAAAAAAACAAATAAAACGCGACTCTACAAAAAGTGTTAAATCAGACGAGAATGGCTCATTTTCTATAGACAGCGAAGAGCTCAACTACCATGTTAAAGCTTATGGCTATAGACCATATACTTTTTCTGCAGATGCTAATGTATCTGCTATCAGCATTGAACCGATTAAAGTAAAGGCTCTATATCTTACTTTTTGGGGTGCAAATATATATTCTAAAACTATAGAAAAACTCTTTGATATTATAGAAAAGACAGAGATAAATACCATTGTAGTAGATGTTAAAAATGAATATGGATCAACTTCTTTTACAACTTCATTTAAACAAGCTAATGAATATGGTGCATATAAAGACAGAACTATTGGTGATATAGAACACTTTATGAGGGTTGTAAAGTCTAAAAATATTTATATGATTGCAAGATTAGCTGTTTTTAAAGATGAATTGCAAGCATCAAACAACGAAGATTATGCCATTAAAAAAGAAGATGGCAGCATCTGGAGAAACCATGATGATATGGCATGGGTAGACCCATTTGATAAAAGAAGTCATAGATATACAATTCGTATAGCAGAAGAAGCAGCAAAAGTTGGTTTTGATGAGATAAATTTTGACTATATTAGATTTCCTGCAAAAGCCGGTCTTGTCTTAGCAAAAGAGAGCAATCAAGAAAATAGAGTAAAAGCTATAGAAGAGTTTTTGCAGCTAGCACAAAATAAACTTAGAAAGTATGGTGTTTTTATCTCGGTGGACACTTACGGAAATATATGCTGGGAAAAAGGTGATACCGGTATAGGGCAAACTATTGAATCACTTTCCAAATATAGTGACTACCTTTCTCCGATGCTTTACCCATCTGGATTTGCTAGCGGATCATTTTACTTTGAAAATCCATCTGAACACCCTTATGAGGTTATACGTAGAAGTATCAAGCATATTAAACCAATTATAGATTCAAATCGTGTAAGACCTTGGTTGCAGTATTTTAAAGACTATGCACATACAAAAAATAACTATGAAAAATTTGAAATCAATGAGCAAATAAGAGCATCTGATGATGTAAATACAAGTGGTTGGATGTTTTGGTCACCATCTAGTAGCTATGACGAGGAGTATTTTAAGCCTTCTATAAAGTAAATTTTTGTCTACTTCTTATCTCTTTTCTAACTCTTGAGGCATCTGGAAAGTAGTTTTGGACTAAGGTATGAAAGCGTTTTGAGTGGTTCATATGAACTAAATGTGCCAACTCATGAACTACAACATAATCAATCTGATCTTTTTGTAATTTAACAAGGTTAGTATTGAAAGTAATTGTTTTGAGAGAGCTACAACTTCCCCATCTACTTCGCATCTTCTTTAGCTTTATCTCTTTGTAATTTAGGTTCATAACTTGAGCGTAATACTCTGTTCTCGAAGTTAAATAGCTTTGCGAAAATATTTTATAAAAATCATCGTAGCATCTGATTATATTTTTTTGACTTGGTTTTCTTAGTTTATTTAGTAAAAGACGTAACTCTAGGGCTATATCAGAATCTATACTGTAAAGCTCACCAAAAAGTAAAACTTCATCTTCAAGATTTATCTTCACTGGTGGGTTTTCTTCTCGTTTAAAAATCTGTTTTCTTATCCAATCTTCTTTTTCAAGCAGTAAGTTATTTATATAAGAGCGCGAAACTTTTGATGTTTTTAAAATCACTTTAGAGTCTTCATTAACACTTATATAACTATTTTTTAAACTTGGTTTGCAGATATGGATAACATCCAAATCTTTAAAGCTTATTTCACTCGTACTCAATTGGATCACTAACTCCGGCTAATTTAAATCCATTTAGTCTAAGTCTACAACTATCACAAACTCCACAAGCCTTATCTTCACTCTTATAACAGCTCCAAGTAAGCTGAAGAGGAACATCCAGTTCTAGTGCTTTTTGAACTATTTGAGATTTTTGTAGATGTACCAAAGGCATTTTAATCTCTATCTTTGTTTCATCTTTTGTTCCTAAGTTTATAGACTCTTGCATACTTTTTATGAAAGAATCTCTACAATCAGGATAACCACTACTGTCTTCTTCAACAACTCCGATGCTAATTACCTCTGCACCCTCTTTCTCAGCAATGGCAGCAGCCATGCTTAAAAAAATACCATTTCTAAACGGTACATAAGTCACAGGAACTCCGTCTTCAACACCATCGGTTGGAACTTCAATACTTCTATCTGTTAGAGCAGATGCACCAATCTGTTTAAAGAAATCGAGATCAAGTATATATTTTTCTTTAACATCTAAATCTTCACATATTTTATAAAAACACTCAAGTTCTTTTGTTTGTGTTCTCTGGTCATAGTTAAAGTGAAGAGCAATTATTTCGTAACCACTGTTTTTCATCATATACGCGCTTAGAGTAGAATCCATTCCGCCACTCATTACACACAATGCTTTTTTATTATGTTTATTCATAAAAGAATTTTAGCATATCTTTTTAATAAAGGTTAAAACAAAGTAGGTATACAATAAGAACATAAGCAAATAAAGGAGATATTATGGATGTATCATCTTCATCTCAGAGCGATTCAATGGCTACGCAAATAGATTCATCTTCTGTACAAATGGAAGTTATGAAGAAAGCAACGCAAGAGCAAGAAGTATTAAAAGTTCTTGAAAATGCAAATGAGCAGTCGAGAGAAGTTACAGCTCAAAAAACTGGTATGGGAAACAACATAAATATTACCGGTTAATCATTTGCATAAACTTAAAACAGATATTTTCATATCTGTTTTATGAAACATAAGCCTCATTAGATATAATTCCACTTATGATTGAACTAGACAACAGAACATCTCTTAATGTAGATGAAGTTTTTTTAGAAAAAATAGCTTCATCACTGACAGACAAAGAGATAGAACTTATAATAACCAACAAAGATGAAATTAAAACAATTAATAAAGAGCATAGAAATATAGATGCTCCAACTGATGTTTTAAGTTTTCCATACGAAGAAATGCCAATGAGCCCATTGGGTAGTATTGTTATATCAGCTCAACATGTAGAAAATGTAGCTGAAGAGTTAGGACATACAAAAGAAGCCGAACTTGCCTTACTCTTTATTCATGGGTTATTGCATCTACTGGGATTTGACCATGAAGTAGATAATGGTGAGATGAGAGAAGAAGAGGCAAGACTTATAAAAGAGTTTAATTTACCACAGAGTTTAATAATAAGAACAGAGGAAAAATAGTGGATTTTATAATTTTCATTCTTGCAATGTCGGCACTTATTTTTGGAGCAGACTTTATAATCAAAGAGTCAGAGAGAATTGCTCTACATTTTAATATATCTCATTTTGTTATTGGTGCAACACTTGTAGCCTTTGGTACTTCTTTACCTGAGATGGCAGCATCTATGATGGCAGCAGGACAAGGCAAAAGTGATATGGCAGTCGCAAATGTTGTTGGTAGTGTTATATTTAATATCACTATGGTTCTTGGGATAGTCTTTTTTGTAAGTAAATCCATGACTCCTAAAAGAAATATATTTGCTCAAGACATTGCATGGGTTGTTATACCTATGGTTTTATTTTTTATCATGGTTCAAGATGGAGTTATAAGTAGGGTTGACGGTATTTTATACCTACTTCTAATGGTTTCATACCTAGTCTTCTTATTTAGTGATTCAAAGGAAGATTTAGGCACAGAGATAGACGAAAACTTAGTAAAAGAAAAATTTAACTGGACTAAAACTGCCATCTTTCTATCTATTGGTTTCGCTTTAACTATTGGTGGAGCAAACTTTGTTGTTGATAGTGGAACAAATATAGCAAGAGTATTTGGTGTTAGCGAATGGATTATAGGCATATTTCTTATATCACTTGGAACTTCTTTACCTGAGCTTGTTGTTTCACTTGTAGCAGTAAAAAAAGGCAATGCAGAGATGAGCATTGGAAATATTATCGGTTCGAACGTTGCAAACTTTTCTATGGTTTTAGGAGCTTCGTCTCTTGTAAGTCCATTGAGTGTTGACTTAGTAGCTACAAAGTTTGATATGTTAATTATGGTAGCAGCATCTGTTGCTCTTTTATTCATTTTAGCAAATAAATTATATAACAAAGCCGGAGCAATCTTTTTATTAATTATTTTAGCTCTGTTTATTCAAAACGCAGTTGTGTAATAAGAAGTTTCTTTAAAGAAACTTCTTCGATGTAAGACTAAAAAATTACTGTTTTATATACTTTAATTCTAAGAGTTTATTATATATCTTAGAAACAATCTCCCCAGCTGCATGTCCACCATGCCCACCATGCTCAACCATTGCCATTACCACATACTGTGGATTTTTGTATGGTCCATAAGAAGAAAACCAAGCATGCGAACGACTATAGTATTCCATTTCGTGTTCTAGCACTCTATTTTCTATATCTTGAAGAATTGTAACAACTTGAGCTGTTCCTGTTTTTCCAGCTATTTTTACTTTTGAACTAAGATAATTTGTTGCTGTACCTTTTGGATAATTACAAACTTCATACATAGCTTTTTGAATTATAGGAAGCTTTTTTATCTCATCTTCGGTTAACACATCTTTTGGTAAAGGGTTATATGTTTTTTTACCTATTAGTTTAGCAAAATGAGGCGTAGGTAATTTGGACGTAGCTATAAGGGCTGTAAGCTGAGCAATTTGCATAGGTGTTACCAAAAGATCCCCCTGCCCAATTGAGGTATTTACTGTTTCACCAATATACCATGGCTTATTATATTTTTTACGTTTCCATTCTCGAGATGGAACTACTCCAATAAATTCATTAGGTAAATCAACCCCAGTTTTTTGACCTAACCCATATCTAATCAATCCTTGGCTCATCTTTTTTATGCCAACTTGGAGACTTCCTTTATAAAAATAATCATCACAACTTTCTCTAATTGCTTTTGTCACATCTGTTGTTCCATGCCCTCTTTTTTTCCAACATCTAAATACACGCTTTCCTAATGGCATAGATGCTGTACAATTAACAGTAGAAGAGCTATCAAGCTCAGTTGTAATATAGATTAGACCTAAGCCTATTTTAATAATAGAACCAGGAGGATAAAGACCATTTACAAGTTTATTTGTAAATGGTTTCTCAATATTAGTAGAGAGTTTGTCCCACATGTCATAAGAAATTCCAGAGACAAAAGTGTTTAAACTATATTCTGGAAAACTACTAGCAGAAAGAATTGCTCCATCAACATTCATTACAATTACTGCCCCAGCCTTTTTATCAAATAATGAAGATACATACTTTTGAAATTCTATATCTATATTGAGGGTTAATTTTCTATCTTCATCAGCATCTATATATGAAAGTTCTTCAATTTCCTGATTATTTGCATTTACTTTTATCTCTCTATGCCCTGCTTCACCTTCTAAATAAGTGTTATAATATTTTTCTATGCCTGTTTTCCCAGTATATCCTATGAGCTCTTTAAGTTTGTCATCTTTAATATCTTTTTTATTTGCACGAGAAACATAACCTATAATATGTGCTCCAATCTCTCCATAAGGATAAAATCGCTTAGGAGCTGGAACAATATTTATATTTTCTCTTAAACTCAAAGTGGAATAGATTGGCATAATATCTTCATAAGAAATGAAATGAACTATGTCTATATAATTATGATAATAATAAGAATCCTTTTTTATATAATTTTTAATTAGTTTCTCTTTTTTCAATGTTGGAAGCAGTTTTACTATATTGTCTATTTCGGCATTAAAAGAATCTATATTTTTGTCATTTCTTAAATGTGGACGAAGCTGTATTTTAAAGCCAAGCTTATTTATAGCTATAGGCCTATTATTTCTATCCACTATTTCTCCCCTTACTGGTGCAATCTGCTCACTTTTTATGGTGTTAGAAAGAGAAAGCTTTTTATAGTAAGTATTAGACTCAACAGCAAGAAAAAAAACTCTTACTATAAGGCCTAACCAAATAATAATAAATAGAGCAATAATAAATTTAATTTTCACAATATACTCACTATAAAGAACTCAATTATTATATAGTAAATTATATAGTAATTAATGTTTGGCATTGGTAGTAAAAAAATATTTGATAATAATAACAAAAAAAGATAATAGCCTACGTAGGCAAGTAAAACATGTGCTACTTTAATACAAGAAGTACAACCGAAATTCTTTTTTAATCTTGGTATAACAAACTTATAAACTAAACCTAGATATATGATTGAACTAAAGAGAGGATACCCCATCTGAGATTCAAATATAATTAGACAAAAAACAGCTAAAAATATAGCAAGAGAATCTTCTTTTTTTAAGGCATCTATAAACAATACAAAGAGTACAGCAAATAGTGGTGGTAAGAATAGGTAGATGCTACTTAGACTCTCGTATGCTATAAATAATATAACATAAACAAAGGGTGCTAAAGAGTTTTTATTAGAGATACTTCGTTGCATACTGGAAAGTGTTTACATTTAATACAATCAGCCCAAATCTTATGTTCAGGAATAGACTCTTTTGGAATTTCAACAAAACCTAGTCTTTCAAAAAAAGGCTGTCTATAAGTTAGGCATAAAACTTTTTTAAGTCCTATAGCAACAGCTTCATTAAGGCAGTTTATAACAAGATTCTCACCTCTTTTTTCACCTCTAAAGCCATCTTTTACTATTAGTGACCTTATTTCTGCTAAATCCTCAGTATGAATGTGTAAGGCGCAAAAACCAATAAGATCATTATCTTCATAACATAAAGTATAAGATCTAATATTAGTTGCAACTTCATCATTGCTTCTATTTAATATAATTCCTGACTCTATCTCAGGTAAAACAAGTTTTTGCATGCTTTGTATGTCACTAAGCTTTGCTTTTCTATAACTTATCATTGCTTTCCTCTTGTTCTTCTTCATTTAAAATATCATAGATTGTTTGAATCGCTTTTTGTGTTCCTCTTTTTTTAGAACTTGAAACCATCATTGCATTTGGAAATTTATTCCTTAGTGCACTTTGTTCTTTTTGATTTAACTTGTCAATTTTTGTAAAGATTTGTAATATATATTGATTTTGCGAACAGTTGTCAAACAAAAAATCACTTACAGAAGTGTCAATATCCAGGTCTGGATGCCTACAGTCAATAAGATGAATAAAAAGCTTTATTTGTTCTCTTTGTGCAATATAATCAGTTAAATTTTTCTCCCAATCATGCTTCATTGTTTTTGAAACTTTTGCATAGCCAAAACCTGGTAAGTCAACAAACTTAGCAATACTTTTTTTATCATTATCTCTATCTATAAAAGTAACATCAAAATAGTTAATTAATCTTGTTTTACCTGGAGTAGAAGAAACTTTAGCAAGCCCTTTATGATTTGTAAGAGCATTTAAAAGAGAACTTTTACCAACATTTGAACGTGCCATGAATACAACTTCATTTTGCTTATCAGTCTCTGGTGCACCATCAATATTAGGTGCTGATGTAATAAATTTTGAGTCTACAATTTCAACCATAACTATTTTTTCTCCTCTTTCATCTTAAAAATCATTATAACAGGTTCTTTTTTGGCACCTTTAGCATAGGCTTGACCCTCAATAGTCTTAAGAACAACTTCTTCCCCTATAATTTCTTTTTTCTCATCTATTTGTCTTAGATGAACATTTCTGAAAAAATGATACTCTTTTATAATAGGTTTATACACCACTTTGCCAGCTTTACCTTTATATATAGAACCTTTTTCAGTATTAATATTAAATGAAACATTACCTTCTGCTATATATTTAGTAGGCTGATGATTTGTATCCGTATATACTGTAACTATAGTAGCATTAAGCTCATCGTTGCCTTTTAGAATATTTACATCACCCTTAAATATTGATATGCCTGTTTTTTCATCTGCACTAAACTCGCTCGCTTTTATCTTTAACTCTTGTGACATTAAAGATGATGCTAAAAAAATTGTTAAAATTGTTAAAAGTTTCATACCTATCTCTCTTTTATTTGATATTTTGCTACTATATTTTTAGATTTTACTTCGTTCAAAACATTGTTATACTCTAAAGAAGTTCCTATAACTCTGTTAGCATCTCTATGCATTACATAATTTTTGTTTGTTTTAGCAATTGAAGTTTTTTTATTATAATTTGCTTCCTCTGATTCAAACATCAGACCATCTTCTCTATTGTAAACAACATTACCGTGAAGCTCAACAGTATCTTCTTTATCTCTATATATACCATTATTAGCTCTCATATTTGCAAGATATATTTTACTATTATCAGTATAATCCATATTTATAACTTTATACCGATCATTATACCTTGTTGCATGAGAACCTTTCATAAGGGTTACTAGCCCTTCTTTTTTAAGTTCATGAACAACGAAAGTTTCAAGTTGAAAAAGTGGAACATCAACAAACTCTTGTTGTTTTATATTTAAGGGCTTAAAACCAATAAATATCATTAATAGTCCCAATGAAATTCCTATAAAAAATATATTTATATTCACTCTATATCCAAACTTTCATAAACGCTTCTCTTTGATCGTTAGAATCAACTAGAATGTCTATCATCTCTCTAACTGCACCATCTCCACCATTATGAACTAGTACTGTATTTACAATCTCTTTAATTTCCTTTACTCCATTTTTTGGAGTAAAGCTCTTGCCAACAAGATTAAGCATGTTGTAGTCGTTTAAGTCGTCACCAATAGCCCCAACTTCATAAAATTCAAGCCCAAGAGATACAACTAACTCTTTTAAAACTCTATCTTTATCTTTTATGCCTTGGTAAATATGTTGAACACCAAGTTCTTGTGCTCGTTTTTGGACAATAGATGAATTTCTACCTGTAATGATGGCAACTTGTCCACCGATTTTAATCCATGTGCTAATTCCAAGGCCATCTTTTACGTTGAAACTTTTACTCTCTATTGAATCTGCTGAATATATTAGTTTACCATCACTTAAACAACCATCGACGTCTAAGATAATCAGCTTAATCATAGAACGTCTTTAGTACTAGGTATTCCAACTCTCTCATTTTTAGTTGTAGCACGGCGAATAGCAACAGCCAATGCTTTAAATGAAGCTTCAATAATATGATGCTTATTTTTTCCTCTAAGAGATATAATATGTGTGCTTATTCTTGCATTTAAGACTAAAGCCCTAAAAAATTCTTCTACAAGTTCTGTGTCAAAATTACCGACCTTACCTGTAACATTAGATTCATAAACTAAAAATGGTCTATTACTGAGGTCTAAATCACATGAAACACAAGCTTCATCCATTACAATGTTTGCACTACCAAATCTTTCAATATTTTCAACAGGATAAATAGCATCTGCTATCAGACTTCCAAGTACAATACCTACATCTTCAACACTATGATGGTCATCTATATGAGTGTCACCAACACACTTGATGTTCATATCAATTAATGAGTGCTTTGAGAAACTTTCAAGCATATGGTCTAAAAAACCAACACCTGTATCAATTTTACTAACACCTCTACCATATAACTTTAGTGAAATCTCTATATCTGTCTCTTTTGTTTTTCTACTTTTACTTATCATTTTTAATCCTCTCTTACTATAAATGCATTTGCAAAACTACCTTGATCTTTATAGTCTCTTGCTTCTTCTTCACTTTTAAAGCCCTTTAACCAAACCTTATAAATTCTACCATCTTTATATTCCATGTCTTTTATTACCGTTTTGTAACCATCAGTATTATCATAAAGTTCTTGCGTTTTTATAGCACCTTCTATTTTAGAAAAAGAAGCTATTTGAATTGCAAAGCTACTAATAGTTGCTATTTTTGGAGATTCTATCAACTCTTTTGTTGTAGGAATACTTTTCTTACCCTTAGTCTCAAAGCCTAAAATCTCTATGTTTACACGTGCTGTTCCAGTACCTATCATATCTATTTTACTCGCAGCAGATTTAGAAAGGTCTATAATTCTAGTAGCTATAAAAGGGCCTCTGTCATTTATTCTAACAACTGTAGTTAAGTCATTGTCTAGGTTTGTTACTTTTACAATAGTATTCATTGGCAATGTTTTGTGTGCTGCTGTCATATCATACATATTATATATCTCGCCGTTAGAAGTATGTTTTCCATGAAAAGAAGGACCATACCAACTAGCTCTACCATCAAAATCATCTCCAACAGACACCACAGTTGGATAGTATCTTATTCCTCTAATAACATAAGACCTCATTGTAGGGTGACTATACGTTTTGTTATTCATAGTCGAACTATGGTCACTTTTATTTGAAGAGTATGACTGTGGTGTTGTATATACACGAGAGTGGTAAACTCCTGGTCCTCTAGAACTACATGCAGTAAAAAAAAGAATTAAAAAAAGAACTAATACAGTATATAACTTATTCATTAATTCGTAACCTATCTCCAATCCTTATTAAACTACCTTTTAATTGGTTTTGTAACTTAATGTTTTGGACACTAACCATATGCGCTTTTGAAATGGATTCTAAAGTGTCTCCTTTCTTTACCATATAGTAATGTCTAGTGTTAATTTTCTTAGCTTTTATTCTGCTATCTATAGGAATGATAAGTCTTTGTCTTAGGCTCAAACGAGAGCTTTTTAGCTTGTTAAAATCTTTAATAACTTTGTATGATACACCATATTTTTTTCCAATATGAGAAAGGTTGTCTCCTTTTATTACTATATGAACCTTATATATGTTTTGCATTGGTTCTGGTTGATATTTTTGCTTAAATTCACTTAGCTTAATATATGGAATATAAATATCGTAACCTTCTTTATATGGTGGAACAAAGTCATACTTAAGGTGTCGGTTTAGTTTTTTTAATTCTTGAAGTGGTATACCAATTACTTTTGAAAGTCTTCTCATTGAATCACCACTTGAAAGGCGTACTGTAGAAATTGAGTATGCATTTGCTCGGTTTAATAGATGCTCATATTCACTACGCATTAAAAACTTTTCATCATAGCCTATCATAGCAAGTGCAACAATTTTTCTTATGTAGAATCTACTCTCTCTGGGAATGTACTTCTTTTTGGGATCAAGTAAAACAGATAATTCATCACTACCAGCTTTTTTTATAGCATGGTTTAATCTTCCACCACCACAGTTATATGCTATTGCAGCTAAATACCATTTACCAAACCTATCATGAAGTGATGATAAATATTTTGCGGCTGCTTCTGTGGATTTTATTAAGTCACGTCTTTCATCAACATACTCATCAATTTTTAGCCCATAATGCTTTGCCGTAGCTGGCATAAATTGCCATAAACCAGAAGCTCTTTTTTTAGAGTAAGCCCTTGTAGAAAAGTTTGACTCTGCCATTGCAAGATATAAAAACTCTGGTGGCACACCATGTTCAGTTAATATTCTTTTTATAGCTGGGATGAAGGTATATGCTTCATCCATAGCCCTAAAAAAGAGCTTGTTTTTTTGTATTGCTGACTTTTTACTCTTCATTTCATTCATAATAGGGTCATAAAGAAAAGAGGCTTCAATATCAAATGACTCTAACAGAGCCACTTCTTTGTTGTGGTTAAAAACATATGTTAAATTTGCGCTTAAAAAGATTGGCAAAAGAAGTAGTAGGAAATATTTTATCATTCAATAACTCTAATTTTTAAATTTAAAGCTTTGATTCTACCCAAAAAAAGATTAAAATCAGTGTAAATCAAAGAGTTTTTGGGCATTTTGTGTTGTTATGTCTTTAATATTTTTTAGAGGTGTCTCTAAAAGTTCAGAAATTTTTTGAGCAACAAAAGTCGTATAAAAAGGCTCATTTCTCTCCCCTCTATGTGGGGTTGGAGTTAGGTATGGACCATCGGTTTCTATAAGTAGTTTATCTTTTGGGATTTTTACTAAAACATTAACTAGTTTTTTTGCATTTTTAAAAGTCAAAACGCCTCCAATTCCAAAGTAAAAATCTTCATTTGCAAGAGATAAAAGTTCTTCATCTGCATTATAACAATGTAAAACTCCCCCTACTTCTTTAGCATCCTCACTCAAAAGTATCTCTTTTGAATCTCTAGATGCATCTCTAATGTGAATGATTAAAGGTTTTTTGTACTTCTTTGCAATTTTGATTTGTGCTATAAAAACCTTTTTTTGTTTTTGTTTTTCTTCTTCTTGTTCTTCTTTAGTACCTTCTAACCTAAAGTAATCAAGTCCACACTCTCCAATAGCTACACATTTATCATGATTAACATATTTTTCAAAATCTAGAGTTTCAAAAGAGTCCATATCATATGGATGTACCCCTACAGCAAAGTAAACATCACTATTTGCTTCAACTATTTCTAAGGCTCTATTTAATGTATCTGGGTTAGCACCAGGAATTATAAATTTTTTAACACCACCTTCCCTTGCCCTATTTAAAACTTCATCTAAATCATCATTATATCTATTGTCATCTAAATGGATATGTGTATCAATTATCATTTACTAGCCTCCAATAATTCTTTTGCAAAACTTTTAGCTTCACTTGAAACACTATCTCCGCTTATTATTCTAGCTATTTCATCTATTCTATCTTCTAAACTAAGTTCTTTAACCATAGACTCATTCCCATTTTTGTGTACCAAAAAGTGCTGTTCACCCATGGAAGTTAACTGTGGTTGATGAGAGATTACAAATATCTGAAAATGTTTTGATAGTTGCCTTAATACTTTAGCAACACTCATTGACTCTTCACCACTTAAGTTGGCATCTATCTCGTCTAACATTAAGACACCACCATTTTTACTCATAAATTCTGATTTTAAAGCTAGAACAGCAAGACGAAGTCTATTAAATTCTCCTGTACTTACTTTGTTTAACTCTGTATTATTTAGTTTAATTAGTATTTCATCTTTGCCATAACTATTTAACCCAATTTCTCTCATAGACACTTGAGCATCTCTTAAATATAGCTCTTTCAAGTATTTATTTAAATCCTTTGAAAATACGGTTAACTCTTTAGTCCTCAACTTACTTAAAGAATCAGCAAGCTTTTGTACTTCTTGAATTAAAAGTGCTTCTTTTTTAACTAGCTCGTCTTTTGTTATTTCAATATTTTCATATTTTGCCAATTCGATAATTTTCTGTTCTTTGTATGCTATTGCTTCTTCGATACTTCCATATCTTCTTTTTAGTCCACTAAGATCTTCTATACGGTTTAGCACTTCTTCTATATTAATATCTTCAAGCGCGTTAAACTTTGCTTCTGCACTATCAAATACTGCTCTTAACTCATTCATCGTATCATCAAAAAATGAACTATCTTCATTTAGTAAATCTAATGCACTATTTACAAAATGTTCGCTGTCAAATATACTACTCGCTGAAGATATAGTTTCTAAAACTTTTTCCTTACGGGAGAGTTCTTTTTTTATCTCTAGTAATTCTTTATCTTCAGAATCCTTTGGATCTATCTCTTGGATTTTATTTATCTCAAAAGTTGCAAATTCTTTAAGTTCTACTATCTTTCTTTCTTCTTCTTCTATCTTATTTAACTCTTCTCTAACTTCTTTATGTTCTAAAAAAGATTGTTTATATTTTTCTTTTAGAGTAAAAATATCACTAGTTTTATTCTGAATTCTTGTATCTAT
>JBLIEY010000072.1:0-13852 GCA_047633475.1 Sulfurimonas sp. | reverse complement strand
TGCATAAATGCCTTTAAGCTGAAGTTTTGCTTTGCCTTGCTATAATTCGCAACTTTAAAAACCTAAACAAGGAAGCTGATTATGGCAAGAAGATGTGCTATTAGTGGCAAGGGCCCTATGAGTGGGAACAATGTTTCTCATGCAAAAAATAGAACTAAGCGTCGTTTTTTATTAAACTTAAGAACAGTTCGTATAACATTGGAAGATGGTACTACGAAAAAAATTAAAATCTCTGCAAGAGAATTACGCACACTTAAGAAAAACTCGTAAAGAGAAGAGGAAAATATGTTGAATCTTGCACAAAGGATTCGCACTTTCCTACATTGGGAGTCAGCTCCCAAACCTGACGTAAAACTCATCCCTGAAATTTATCCACACCTCAAAGTATTCCGTTTACCTCTTATTTTAACAATTATGAATATGTTCTTAGGTACCATCGGGTATGTACTTATAGATAATTTTACTATCATGGACGCTATATATCAGACTGGTATTACTTTCACTACAGTCGGATTCGGAGAAATAGCACCAGTTTCAGATGGAGGAAGATTATTTACTATTACTCTTATTATTGGTGGATTTGCAACTTTTACAAGTGCAATTGGTATCATAATTGCAGAGATAAGCAGAGGTACGATAATCAACATTTTAAAGGAGCGAATAATGCTGTATAAAATAGCAAGATTAAAAAAACATTTTGTTGTATGTTATCACAATGATTATACTCTTGAAGTCACGCAACAGTTAAGAGCCAATCATATTCCTTTTGTTGTAGTTGACCCAAGCCCTGAAATTCATAAATGGGCAATAGAACATAATTATCCAACATATTTACAAGCTGAGCCACATGCTGAGATCTCTATGCTCAAAGCACACCTTGCATCTGCAAAAGGACTTATAACTCTCTCTGCATCTATAGCAGATAATATTGCAATTATCGCTTCTGTAAGACTTTTTGAAAAAGAGCACTTTTTACCAAGACCTTATTATGTGATTTCAACTGCTGTATCTACAAGCGACGTTGAAAAGCTTAAAAAACTAGGAGCAGATACAGTTATATCTCCTACTAAGTTAACTGCACAAAGAGTTAGTGCAATGGCTGCTCGCCCTGATATGGAAAACCTTTTAGAAGAATTTTTATATAAAAGTGATAATCCTCTTGATATGGAAGAAGTAGAAGTTCCTAAATATAGTTGGGCTGTTTTAAAAAAACTAAAAGAGACTCATATTCGTCAAATAACTAACACTTCAGTTATAGGCATAACTAAAAAAGATGGTAAATTTACATCTATGCCAAAAGGCGATGTTTTGATTACAAGTGAGTGCAGACTGCTTATAATTGGAGTGCAAAGTGATATTAGAACTACAAAAGAGTTGTTAAGGAAAAGAACTAAACCTAAGGAGCTGAGATTTGTATAAAATAGTTAAAACTGTTGGTGGCGTATGTGCATCTAAAGGTTTTTATGCTGATGGCATAAGTGCAGGACTTAAAAAAAGTGGTGCTTTAGATATGGCATTTATTTATAGTGAGGATGATTGTGAGGTAGCTTCTGTTTTTACAACAAATAAAATGTATGCTGCTCCAATAAAACACTTTAAAGCTAAGGGTGAATTTAAGACTAATTTCATACTTATAAACTCAAAAAATGCAAATGCAATGACTGGGCTGGAAGGTATTAAAGATATTGAAGATATTTTAAGTAACTGTAAAAATGTTACAAATCCAATTATGAGTTCAACTGGTGTTATTGGGGTTAGAATACCAAAAGAAAAAATCATAGATGGGATGAAGCTATTTGATACTTCAAAAAGGGAATCGGGTAATGCTTCTAAAGCTATAATGACTACTGATTCATTTGCTAAAGAGATAGCTTATAAAGTTGAACTAGATGATGGAAGTACTTTTAGTATAGGTGCTATTGCAAAAGGTGCAGGTATGATTAATCCTGCGATGGCAACAATGCTTTGTTTTATAACTACAGATGCTGACGTTTCTAAAGTACAGATGCAAGAGATACTCGACGAAGTTAAAACAACAACTTTTAATGCTATAAGTGTTGATGGAGATACTTCTACAAACGACACTGTTTTAGTACTTAGTAATGCTAAAAGTGGTGCATTTGATAAAAAAGCATTTACAGAGGCACTTTTTAAAGTAATGCACTTTTTAGCACTTGAAATAGTTCGTGATGGTGAAGGTGCTACTAAACTTGTTACCTATAAAGTAAGTGGTGCAAAAGATAATAAAGAAGCTCAAATAGTTGCAAAAACACTTTCTGACTCTCTCCTTGTAAAAACTGCTCTTTTTGGTGAAGATCCAAACTGGGGAAGAATAGCATCTACTGTCGGTGCGAGTGGAGTTGAAGCTTACGAAGAAAAGCTAAAGATTTCATTTGATGATTACTGTGTTTATGATAGAGGTGTTCTGCATTTCGATTTTGAAATGGAAAAGAAATGTGCCATCGTTATGAAACAAGAGAAGTTTACTATTTCTTGTGACTTAGGCGTTGGTAATGGTAATTTTACAGCATATGGATGTGACTTAGGTCACGAATATGTAAAAATTAATGCGGACTACAGATCCTAGTTATTTTATATAACTAGAATCTGTGAACTTGTAATACTCTTTATTTAAGTATTGAACAACATCTAATGTTTCATCATCAAACCACCCAGTACTTGTATTGAATGAACATTGCTTCACTGCATTATGTAGTTTTTTAAAACTGTTTACTTTATCTTTTTTAACTTTAAAGTCTATATTGTTATGACACTCCATACATTTTGCTTCATCAAATAACTCTTTAGCTTCAGTCATGTCAGCATAGACACAACTCGATAGCATTATTGTGCTAATGAGAGTTAATATTTTTTTATTAAACATAAAATCCTCCAAAACAAGTTGATATAAGATTAATTATATCTACTCTTCGTGAAGCCCTCCTTAAATAAATAATTGTGATATAAATTATTTATTTTGTTAAGTTAGGCTGTTTATCAACGTACATTATTAATGATTTGTGTTACAATATATTGCTAAATCTAAAGGATAATATTTATGGACGAAATACAAGAAAAGTACAATCAAGAGATGATTGAAGCATATATTGACAAACCTGAGAAAACATTTTGGTATCAAAATTCTTTTTCAAAGTTCAATATTAATGGCGTAGACAGTATGAAATGGAATTGGAGTTGGTGGGCATTTTTTGGTGGTGCTGCATTCTTACTTTATAGAAAACAGTATATTCCAGCATTGATATTATTCATAGTATCAATACTTTTAAGTTTTATACCTATCGTTCCATTGATTATTTCTATTTTAACAGGTGGTTACTCTACTTACTTTGTGTATAAGGGTTATAAAACTAAACTTGCTGAAATTGAACGTAATATCAGCAATCATGAAACAAGAATATCTACTATGAGACAAATTGGTGGTTATCATTCTTGGGTTGTTTGGGTTTATATAATATTTGTTTCTTTAGCCTTTGTTGGTATTGTCTCAGCAGTTATTATTCCGGCAATGGTCGCAGCTGGTGTTCAGTAGTATTTAAATAGTCTTATTAACTTAATTTGGGAAGTTGCCACTCTCTTTTAAAAGCTATTAGTCTTAAGATAATTGACAAAATAGCTACCACTAAAATAGTAATTTCATTTAAGGCATTGAAAAATTCTAAAGTGGCTAAGGATAAGGCTACTGTAACAGATATAGAACCATAAAAATCACTTATAAGAACTGTTGGAACTTGGTTTATCATAATGTCTCTTGTAACACCTCCACCAACTGCAGTGATGAAACTAAGTATTACTATACCAAAGAAATTGTACTCAGCATGTATAGCGAGCAATGCTCCTGTAATACTAAATGCAACTAAACCTATTGTGTCACTCACTACAAACATCATTTTTCTTTCAATAGAATCTTTTTTATATAGTTTGAAAAAATAAGCAACTAAAATTGTTACGATTAATGTTGTAGCTGGATAAAGGGAAGTAAAAGCAAAAGGTGCTGAGCTTAATATTGCATCTCTTATAATCCCACCACCAAGAGCAGTTAGTGTAGATGCTATAAGTATACCTAAGATATCTAAGTTGTTTTTTATGGCTATTAGAAAGCCACTTATAGTAAAAGCAATAATCCCAATAATGTCCGCAAATATAAAAAAATCTGGCATTTGCATGGTCTACTTTTGGTAACCATTTTTAAATTCTACATATCTTTGTGCAGATGCATAAAGTTCTTTAACTTCATCATCATTTAACTCTCGAACAACTTTTGCGGGACTTCCCATAATAAGAGAACGTGGTGGAAACACTTTATTTTTAGTGACTAATGAGCTTGCTCCAACAATACTTTCTTTTCCAATAACTGCACCATCAAGTATTGTAGCACTCATACCAATTAGACAAGCATCTTCTATAGTACAACCATGTAACATTACCCGATGACCTATGGTTACGTCATCTCCGATGATAGTTGGATTTCCATCACTTTTATCAGCTTTGGTATAGTGAGTTACATGAACCATACTTAGGTCTTGAATGCTAACTCTGTTTCCAATCTTAATATAATGAACATCTGCTCTAACTACACTTCCAAACCAGATAGAGCAATCCGTTCCGCATGTTACATCACCAATCACATCTGCTGATGGTGCAATCCAACTGTTTTTCCCAAGTTTTGGGATTATATCTTTGTAATTGTAAATCATCTAACTCTCCATAAAAAGACGAGCATTGATTTGAGCTACACTTTTTAACGTCTCTTTTTTACTTGCTTTTGAGAGTTTGTTTACAAGCTCTTCTAGTAGTTTTTGGTTGTTGATAATTTGATCATCTTCACCTTGTTTTACTCTTATATACGAGCCGTCACTTTGAAGTTCATGTGCTAAAGCATTGTCAGAACATTGAAGTTTTAAAATTCGTATAATCTTGTTTTTAGATTCTTCATCTTTTATGGCAGTTAAAAGCTCAATTCTTCTGACAAGATTTCTCGGCATCCAGTCAGCTGAAGAAATATAAACTTGAGTAGTGTCATTTTTGAAGTAAAATACTCTTGGATGTTCTAAGTATTTTCCTAAAATTGAGATAACTCTAATATTTTCACTAACACCTTCGATTCCTGGTTTAAGACAACAAATACCACGGATATTTAGATCAATCTTCACCCCTGCTTGACTAGCTTTATATAGTGCACGTATAACATCTTCATCAACTAATGAATTCACTTTAGCGATAATCTGTCCCTCTGCTCCTTTTCTAGCTTCATTATGAATTAGTGATAAAATCTTTGGTTTTATTTGAGCAGGCGACATATATAATTCATCTAGTTTACCTTTTTTACTAAAACCAGTTAGAAAGTGAAAAAATCTTGTAAGATCATTTGTAATTTCATCTTTTGAAGTCATATAGCTCATATCTGTGTAAATTTTTGCGGTTGCAGGATTATAATTTCCTGTTCCTATATGCGCATACTGCTTTAGTTTACCATTTCTTCTTCTTGTAACAAGAGCAGCTTTGGCATGAACTTTAAACCCTCTAATCCCATAAATTACATGTGCTCCAGCTTTTTCAAGAGCTTTAGCCCAAATAAGGTTGTTCTCTTCATCAAATCGAGCTTTTAACTCAACCATAACAGTTACTTGTTTGCCACTCTCCGAAGCAGCCATAAGGGCTTGAACTATTGGAGAATTTGTACCTGAGCGGTAAAGTGTCATTTTTATAGATACTGTGTCTGGGTCTTTTGCAGCACTCTGTATTAGATTGATTACAGGTTCAAAACTAGAGTATGGATGATACAGAAGTACATCTTCTTTTTCTAAGGCTGTGAAAATATCTTCATCATTATCAAAAGGAGGTAGAGTTTTTGGTTTAAATGCTTCTGGTAAAAGATGCGCAAAGTTTTTATTTCCTACAATTTGCCATAGGCTTGATTGATTTAGAAATGTATGAAACTTATAAATATCATCTTTGTAAACATTTGTATGACGGTTGAAAAAGGTAATTATTTCTTCATCTGTATCACTACCAACTTCTAGTCTAACCATTTCTCCTTTACGGCGAAGTTTTAGTCCTTCTTCCATAATCTCCATAAAATCGTCAGCTTCTTCTTCTTCAATCTCCATATCAGCATTTCTTGTAACTCTAAATGATGCGTATTTTAAAAGAGTATAACCAGGAAAAAGTCCTTCTACATGTTGTGCTACTAGAGACTCAACAGGAATATAGGTTCTGCTGTTAAGTTGTACAAAGCGCTCTACAACTCTGGGAACTCTAATGATTCCAAACCTTTCTATTGTCTCGTTATCAGAGTCTGCAAGTTTTACAATTAGCCCAAAACTAAGATTATTTAGATGTGGAAATGGATGAGTTGCATCTACTGCAATAGGAATAATAACAGGATAGATATTTTCTTTAAAATACTTATTTAGTGTGTGCTTTTCACTTTGAGTTACTTCATCATATGATTTAACACAAATGCCTTCAACTTTAAGCTTCTTTAAAATCTCACCTAGACAATGTTCTAGTACTTGCTGTTCTTGATGAATATACTTTCTTATCTCACGAAGCTGTTGAAGTGGTGTTAACTTGTCAGCTCCTGAGACAATAATACCAGCTGCAAAAAGCTTTTTAAGTCCTGCAACTCTAATCATATAAAATTCGTCTAAATTTGTTCCATAAATGGCTAAAAACTTCAAACGTTCTAAAAGTGGTAGAGATTCATCTTGAGCCTGTTTTAAAACTCTAGTGTTGAATTGTAACCAAGAGATTTCTCGATTGTTATAAAGGTCTGGATTCTTTAGATTTAACATATTAGTAGCCTAGATTTTTTTGTCATTATAGCTAAATGTTATTACCGAATGATTCCCGTTCCTTTATAATTAGCACTATGGTATATAGTTGTGTCATTTTTACGCGCATAATATCGCATAAGTAGTTTTTGAATAGTAGGTTCAATCGAAGGAGCGAACCAAGCGTTGTTACTTGTAGCGATAACAAAATCAACATCTCCTTCATATATCTCAGCACATGTAGCTTCATAACAGATTGCATTTCTAAACTTAATACCCTTGATATAGAAGTCAGTTGGTTTAGTTGCAGTTGAAAAATCGGCCTGACCATCAAAGAAAAAATCATTTATAATCTTTTGTGCAAATTTTGGAAGAGGTATATATTCTCCAAAGGGTACTAAAACAAGTTTTTTTGCTATTTCATATTTTCCTTCTTGAAATATATAAGTTACATTATAGTTATTGCCGTTAGCTTTAAAAAGTGAACCCGCAATTATGGTTATATCTTTAGACGCTAAAAGAAGTTTATTTATTAGTTGTGGATTTTTGTTCATATATAAGGGAAAAACTGATTCAGGGAAAACAACAATTTCATAACCTTTATTCTTTGCTTCTTGTATCTCTTGAAATATCATAAGAACAGTCGGTTTTAAAGTTTCTCTTTGCCATTTTTTATCTTGAGGTATCTCGGTTGCTACAAGTTTTATTTTTAAAGGAGATTCTTTTTTAACAGTTGGGCTAAAATTTATTGCTAAAGCTAGTAATAAAAGAGTTGCATATTTATATTTGTTTTTAAGATAATTAGGAAGGGATAATGCCACTAAAACTAAGACTAACTGGTACTTAAATACACCAATGTAACTATCTACAAATACTAACTCTATCTGTAACCAATTCCAGTCAAATGGTTGGAAAAAGCTAAGAGCAAATAATAAAATAGCTCTTATATAAACCTTATTAGTAAGTGCTAATACACCAAAAAATAAAGTGTATATTAGTGCAAACCCAAGAGTAACAAGTGGAGCTAAATAACCCACTCCATTGTACTCAAAACTATATCCAATCCAGTAAAACCATAGAAGACCAATCATAAAACCGGCTATCAACACAGCTTTCTTTGGTATATACAATAAAAGTGCTAAAGAGCTAATCCCAAAGATTGTGTTTAATAACTTTATTGTTATTCCCCAATCTTCTAAATATATGAAAGCACTAAACAAAGTAGCAGTTAAAATCCCTGATACTATGTTAAATAATAATGATTTTTTTTCTTTATAAGTATAAATATTTTTTATCATACATAATTATAGTATATTCAGTCATTTATTAAGAACTTTTTTGTATAATCGCCACAATTTAATCAAAGGATACCAATACCAATGGAAATTATCAGTCAATTACTCCCGTTTATATTTCTAATCGCAATCATGTACTTCGTGATTATTCGCCCTCAACAAAAAGAGGCAAAAGCAAAAAAAGAGATGATTCTAGCTCTATCAAAAGGTGACAAAGTTGTTACTAATGGTGGATTTATCGTAGTTATTCACAGAGTTGAAGAAAAATTTTTAAGTGTAAAAATGAATGACGATGTAATCGTTAAACTTGCAAAAGATGCTATAAGTAAGAAGTTCGAGGATGAAGCTTAATTATCGCATAGTCATTTTTGCTTTTGCAATAGCTTTTGGTCTTTTCTTCTCAGCACCTTCATTATTGCAGATGCAAGATGGAAAAAAAGTTACGTTAGGGCTTGACCTTCAAGGTGGCCTTCATATGCTTCTGGGTGTTAAAACTGAAGAAGCAACAAAATCTCGTATAAAATCAATCGCTGCAAGTATAAAACATTTCAGTGATAGAAAAGATATTTTAATAGATTCTTTAAAGTTTGATGAATCTTCTGTATCTTTTGTACTACTTGATAGTGATGACATAAAGCAGACACAAGCATTTTTAAAAGAGATAGATGGTTCAAGTGTTTCTGTTAGTGGTGAATCTTTTTTACTAAGTTTAACACCAGAAGAAATTGTTAAAACTAAAAAGCAAGCTATTACACAAGCGATTGAGACTATTAGAAATAGACTTGACCAGTTTGGTTTGGCAGAACCTATTGTTGCACGTCAGGGTGAAGAAAAGATTCTTGTTGAGTTAGCCGGAATTAAAACTCAAGAAGAAGAACAAAGAGCAAGAGAACTTATTTCACGTGCAGCTAAACTTGAACTTATGGCAGTTGATGAAGATAGAAATGCTCGTGTTTACAATATGAGTAACTCAGATGCAGCCGCTTATGGTGATATAATATTAGCAGATGCAAAAAATCCTGAGATAAAGTATCTTGTTCGTGAAATTCCTATCTTAGATGGTAATATGCTTACAGATGCTAATATGGGATTTGACAAAAATAACAGACCGCTCATTAACTTTAAGTTAAATGCAGAAGGTGCTCAAATTTTTGGTGATTTTACTGGTAAAAGTGTTGGAAAAAGACTTGCTGTTGTTTTAGATGGTAAAGTTTATTCTGCTCCAAATATTAATGAACGTATCGGTGGTGGCGCTGGACAAATTTCAGGAAGTTACACTGTTTTAGAGGCAAAAGATTTATCTATTGCTCTTCGTTCAGGTGCACTTTTAGCTCCTATATATTTAATGGAAAAGCGCTCTGTTGGACCAAGTCTTGGTGCTGATAGCATTAAAGCTAGTATGGTTGCACTTATTGGTGGTTTTGTATTAGTAATCATTTTTATGATGGTTTATTATCGTATGGCAGGAGTAATTGCAAATATTGCACTTATAGCTAATCTGTTTATTATTTTAGCTGTTATGAGTCTCTTTGGTGCGACACTTACCCTGCCAGGAATGGCTGGTATTGTCCTGACCGTTGGTATGGCCGTAGATGCCAATGTTATTATCTCAGAGAGAATTCGTGAGCTAATATATGAAGGCAAATCTATGCATAAAGCTATCTCAGAAGGTTATTCAAACGCAATGAGAGCAATTCTAGATGCAAATGTTACAACACTTATTGCAGCTGTTGTTCTCTATGCATATGGAACAGGAGCTATTAAAGGCTTTGCAATTACTATCAGTATTGGTATTTTAGCATCTATGTTGACTGCAATCTTAGGTACTCATGGAATCTATGAGATGCTAGAGAGCAAGATACAAAAAAGTAAAAACAACCGTCTCTGGTTTGGGATTAAGGGGTAATTATGGAATTTTTCAAATATACAAGAACCTTTAATTTTATGGGTAAGTCTAAGGCTGCTATGATTTTTTCAATTATATTAGTTTTAGCTTCTTATGCACTTTTGATGACAAAAGGTCTTAATTATGGTGTTGACTTTGCTGGTGGTACGATCGTTCAAGTAAAGTACGACAAAGCAGCTCCAATTGATGTAATGAGAGAAAAACTTAAAAGTAACAAACTTTTTAATGGTGCTTCTATTACTAAATTTGGTTCAGATGAAGAAGTAGTTATTCGTATGAAAAGTACTACTGGAAGTGTTACGGTTGATATCGGTGATATTACTCGCGCAGCACTTAAAGATACTGGAGACTACAAGATTCGTCGTGTTGATATTGTAGGACCTAAAGTTGGTAGTGAGTTAAAAGAGAAAGGATTAATGTCCCTTGTTCTAGCAATTTTAGGTATATTAGTATATGTTGCATTTAGATTTGAGTGGCGTTTTGCCGTAGCATCTATTGTAGCCCTTATTCACGATATTTCTATTGCACTCGGTGCTATTACGCTTGTTGGTTTGGATGTAAACTTGGATGTCCTAGCTGCACTGCTTACTATCCTTGGATATTCACTAAATGATACTATTATTGTATTTGACCGTATTCGTGAAGGTGTAACTAGCTCTAAAAATACAGATCTTACTTCTATAATTAATGAGTCAGTTACAAGAACATTAGCAAGAACAACACTTACCTCTCTTACAACTTTCTTTGTTGTATTTACACTCTTTATGTTTGGTGGTGAGATTATTCATGCCTTTGCATTTACACTTCTTGTTGGTGTAGTGGTAGGTACTTACTCATCTGTCTTTGTTGCTTCACCAATTCTTCTTTGGTTTGGTTTTGATGTTAAAGGTTACCATGTTAAACTTGCAGCCAAAACTCAAAGAGAAGTTGAGAAAAAAAGAATGCGTGAGCAGTATGAATCTGGAATAATGTAAAAACCTTTTAGAACTCCTATTACCTATGCTTTGGCATAGGTAATTTCTCTTCAGTCACTCCTTAAGATACTTTTTGTATAATCACCATAATTAATTTTCAAAAATTGAATAAATAAAAAGACATTTATGTCTTTGGCTTTGTGCCGAAGAAATTATGGTGTCAAAACTAAGGATAATGTATGGATTGGGGTAAAGTAACATATGTGTTTTTCTCTTTAATGAGTTTGACATCTATTGCAGGGTTTTTATATGAGCATAGTGCAACTGCACTTTTTGTAGCTGCGAGTTTAAACCTTGTATCAACAGTTTTAAAAATTGGTGTTAGATATCTACTTTCTGCGGAGCTTTTAGCTTCTTCTTTAGTGGCTGATTTACACCTTATACCAGCATTTGTCTACTTAGAAGTTGTTGGAAATTTAGAATGGGCTATCGCTTTAACTATAGGTGCACTTATTGCTAATCTTTTCTCTGTAGGACTTGTATATATAGAGAGCTCAAAAATTAACGAAGACTACTAAATCTTGACTTTTAAAGAAGTCAGAAATTTTTAATAAAGAATGAAATTTGGAATATAACTCAACTACTATAGAAAAAAAATGGCAAGCATATTGGGAACAAAATAAAAGTTTTGAACCTACAGAAGATTTTACTAAAGATAAAAAATATATTTTAAGTATGTTCCCCTTTCCAAGTGGAAGATTGCACATGGGTCACGTTAGAAATTACTCTATCAGTGATGCTTTCGCACGTTACTACAGACAACAAAACTTTAATGTTCTTCATCCTATCGGTTTTGATAGTTTTGGTATGCCTGCTGAAAATGCGGCTATTAAAAATGGTTCACATCCAAAAGGTTGGACTTATGACAACATAGATTACATGAAAGGTGAATTTGCATCTTTAGGTTTTTCTTTTTCAAAAACAAGAGAACTTGCAACAAGTGACGAGCTTTACACAAAGTTTGAGCAAGGCTTCATCATAGATATGTTCGAACAAGGTCTTCTTTACCGTGAAAAAGGATTGCTTAATTGGTGTCCACACGATCAAACAGTCTTAGCAAATGAGCAGGTTGTTGATGGATGCTGTTGGAGATGTGATACACCAATTGAAAAAAAAGATATGAATCAGTACTACTTCAAAATTACGAAGTATGCTGATGAACTTTTGGATGATTTGAAAAAACTTGATGGTGGTTGGCCAAAACAGGTTCTTACTATGCAAGAAAATTGGATAGGTAAATCAAATGGCTTAGCCTTTGACTTATTTTTTGACGAGGCTTCTAAAGAGAAACTATCAAATAATTTTGAATCATTTGATGTGTTTACAACTCGTCCGGATACTATTTATGGTGTTAGTTATACTGCCCTTGCTCCTGAACATGTAATCGTTACTTATATGATTGAAAATAAACTATTAAGTGATGACGTAATATCTCAAATAAAAGCGATGAAAAGTACTTCTTCTATTAATAGACAAAAAGAGAAAAAAGGTATTGCCCTCGGTCTTGATGTAGTACATCCTCTCACGGGTAAAAATGTACCAGTCTGGATAGCTAACTTTGTTCTTATGGATTATGGTTCTGGCGCGGTTATGGCTGTTCCTGCTCATGATGAAAGAGACTTTGATTTCGCTAAAAAATATGACCTTGATATAAAAGCAGTTATTAAGCCTTTAGAGGGTGAACTTAACCCAGATGCAGCATTTACAGAACACGGAGAGTTGTTTAACTCTGGAGAGTTTAACGGACTAAATTCTAAAAAGTCTCAGTACAACATAATTAAGTACTTTGAAGAAAATAAAATAGGTCAAAAAACTACTAATTATAGATTAAAGGATTGGGGTGTTTCACGTCAAAGATATTGGGGTGCACCGATTCCTTTTATTCATTGTGAAGATTGTGGTCTTGTTATGGAGAAAAAAGAAAATTTACCAATAGCTTTACCTGAAGACGTAGAGATAACAGGTGAGGGTAACCCACTTGATAATCATCCTACTTGGAAGCATTGTAAATGTCCACAGTGTGGTAAAGATGCTATTCGTGAGACTGATACTATGGATACTTTTGTTGAGTCTTCTTGGTATTTTTTACGATTTTGTGCATCTCCTAAAAATTGGGAAAACGAAGCTTTTTCAAAAGAGCAGGTTGGATACTGGATGGGTGTTGATCAATACATTGGTGGTATTGAGCACGCTATTTTACACCTCTTATATGCAAGATTTTTCACAAAAGTATTTCGCGATTTAGGTTACATAGATTTTGATGAGCCTTTTGATAATCTTTTGACTCAAGGAATGGTACTTAAAGATGGTGCCAAAATGAGTAAGTCTAAGGGTAATACAGTTGACCCAGATGCTATCATTGAAAAATATGGTGCAGATACAGCTAGACTATTCATCCTTTTTGCTGCTCCTCCTACTCAAGAGTTAGAATGGAATGATAACGCGGTTGAAGGTGCTTACAAGTTTATAAAAAGATTTTATGAGAGAAGTTCAAACATAGTAAAAACTGAAACTATCCCAAGCATAGACCATTCATCATTAACTAAAGATGAGAAATATGCAAGAAAGAAAGTTTATGAAGCCTTAGTTCGTGCCAATGATGTATACAATGAAAAACATACATTTAACACTCTGATTGCTGGAACTATGGAAGCAATGAACGCTTTAAATGTACAGACTAACTCAGATGTATGGAGTGAAGGTTATTGGATTCTATGTTCTATAATGGAACCTATAATTCCACATATTTGCTGGGATATTAGTAATGATTTTTTTGCTTTAAATAACCTAAAACCTCAAGTAGTTATAGATGAAGTTTTTATAGAAGATTCTATAACACTTGGTGTATCTATAAATGGTAAAAGAAGAACAGAGATAGAAGTA
>JBLIEY010000071.1:0-14023 GCA_047633475.1 Sulfurimonas sp. | reverse complement strand
AAAAAGTGAGCATGAAATTTTTATGCTTGTTGTGATAACTGTTTTGTTTGTAAAATATAATCTTATATTTAAGATGGAGAAAATAAAAATATCCTATGGAATGGGTATTAGTGAAGCATATTTACCAAGTATTGCGCATAATATACCGAGTGTTATATTGAGTACAATTGCTTTTTCTAGTAAAAAAATAACCTTTAAATCAAAGTTTAAAGATGAAATAAGAAGAGAAGTAGAAGCAACAAATAAAAATAATGAACAAGAAAATATAAAACAATATTTAGAATACATAGAAGATAATAATGATATGCTGTTTTACATACAGAAATATACAGTTGACAGAAAATACTTTAAAGAAAAAGATAAAGATTTAATAGAAAAACTAAACAATTTTGTAGAGAGTGGCATCTTATTGGATACCGATGTTTAAAAGCAACCTAGCATATGAAGCAAGTGCGGGAAGTGGTAAGACCTTTATGCTTGTTGTGCGTTATCTATCTCTTTTGTTTAAAGGAGCAACTCCTAACAAAATTTTGGCTCTTACATTTACGAACAAAGCAGCCTTTGAGATGCAAGAGAGAATTGTCCTTACTTTAGAAGAGTTAGAACATCGTGGTGAACTTGATGAGATAGTTAAAGTCACAGGCTTTTCTCGTGAGTTTTTACTTCATGAGAGAAAGAAAATCTTAGATGAATTTTTAAACTCAAACTCTAAGATAATGACTATAGACAAGTTCTTCGCTCAGATTTTACGAAAGTTCTCACTTTACGCATCTCTAATGCCAGACTTTACTACTATGAGTTCCCAGCATGAGATTAAATTACTTTCACGCTTTTTAAAAGAGGTTAGTGTTGCTGGTAAAAAAGAAATCCTGATCACTTTATCTTTGCAGTCAAACAAAAGACTTGGTGATATTTTTACACTACTTGATGAGTTTTATATCAAGCATCAAGAACTCTCGCATCTAAAGTTTGAAAAACAAGAGTATTTACATTTTGAGCAAGAAGCTATGCAAAACCTTGGCTTTCTTCGTGATATCATAAATAGATGCGACGCGGCATCTGCAACTGTAAAAAAAGCAGTTGAAGCTGATAACTTCGATGAACTTGCATCTAAGAGTTGGATAGGAAGAGAGTCTCTAGACTATAGAACTTTTTCAAAGTGTTTTACTCCAGATATGAACTCTTTACTTACTAGAATCCAAGATGCAGTAAAAAACCAAAACCGAGCAAAAGAACAAAACTTTTTTTATGCTTTAAATGAACTAACAGGCATATATCAAAAAGCCAAACAAGCTCTCTATAGTGAAGACAGCGAACTAAGTTTTAATGATGTAACTATCTTGGTTTACCATATCTTAAAAGAACGTATAGACAGTGAATTTTTGTACTTTAGACTAGATGCACAGATAGAACACATACTTCTTGATGAGTTTCAAGATACTAGCATCTTGCAGTATGAGATTTTAAAACCACTCATAGATGAAATACTCTCAGGAAGTGGCGTTAGTGAAGATGGAAGTTTCTTCTTTGTTGGAGATGTTAAACAGTCTATCTATAGATTTCGAGGTGGTGTAAGTGCTTTGTTTGGAGCTGTTAAAGAGGAGTGCAACACTGAAGTTGAAGCGCTTCTTACAAATTATCGTTCACAAAGAGAAGTCATAGAGTTTGTAAACAGAACTTTTACAGGCAAGATTAATAACTACGCGTCACAAATCGTAAGAGCCCAAGCAGATGCTGGATATATTGAAGTTATCAATAGTGACGAAGTACTAGAAACCAGTATTAAGCAAGTAAAAAGATTAATACAACTTGGCGCAGACATCAACGAAGTAGCAATTTTATGTGCGACAAATGGTGATGGCGAAGTTATAAAACAGATGCTTCAAGATGAAAACATCGAAGTTGTAACTGAGACAACTACAAAACTTATAAATCAACGCAGTGTAAAAGCTGTCTTGGAGTACCTTAAATATCTCTACTTTGGAGAAGATATTTATAGACATAACTTTTTTGCTCTTATAAATCAAGAAATTAGAGATATACCAAAAATTAATTTAACAAAAACAAAACTACTTAGAGTTATAAAAAATGTTATAGTTGAGTATAAACTATTTAGCGATGATTTTCATCTTATTCGTTTTTTGGATGTACTCAGAAAATATGAAGATATCGAAGCGCTATTGTTTGAGTATGAGAGACTAGATGCAAGTGGCGCTGCATCTGATTTGAACGGTGTGCGAGTTCTAACTATTCACAAGTCAAAAGGTTTAGAGTATGAACATGTTATCGTTATGGACAGACTCAAAAAAGCTCCACCCGCAAGAGATGCAATCATCTATGAGTATGATGGTATAAAACTGCAAGATGTTTACCTGCGCATAAAAGGTAGAGATGCTATAGATGCTAAGTACGATGAAGCTCTTGCAAAAGAGAAGCATTTAGCCAAAGAAGATTCTCTAAACGCTTTATATGTTGCTTTTACAAGAGCAAGAGAGAGTCTGTTTGTAATCGTAAAATCAAAAGATTCTACCTTTGAAAAGCTAGATTTAGTAGCACAAAGTAGTGGAGAACTTTTTTGTAAAAGTCGGAACAAGACTCTTGAAACAAGTACAGAGGCTAAGACTTTTGAGTATAAAGAGTTGGCTTATGGAACTCAGAGTGATATTTTAAAACTTGAAGAAAATGATGATGAAGATTTAAAAGCCATAAACTTTGGTTTGGCACTTCACTATATGTTAGAGATGCTTGGTTATTTTAAGACTACAAGTATTTCAAACGCTAAAGATATGATGGTAAATAAGTACGGATATTCTTTAGAAACAAAAGAGATAGAAGATATTCAAGCAAGAGTTTTGTTGCTTTTAGAAAATCAAGAATTTTTATCACTATCAGCTGGAAATTGTTATAAAGAAAAGGCTTTGCGATACAAAGATAATCTTCGTTATATTGATTTGCTTATAGAAAAAGATGATGGTTCTTGGATTGTAATCGATTATAAAAGTTCTACCGCTTATGGGCAACATCATTATGATCAAGTGAACTATTACATAAGTGCTATAAAAGAGATAACGGGCGAAAAAGTAGATGGCTATATATGTTATTTATTAGAAAAAGAAGTTAAAATTGTTAAAATATAAAAAAAGAGAGAGAAGTTAAATGATTTTATCATACACAGAAGGTTTTTTGCTTGGGCTTGGTGCGGCTGTACCACTTGGACCTATAAATATCTTGATTATGAACGAGGCTATAAAAAAATATAAAAATGGTGTTATATTAGGCTTTGGAGCAATGAGTGCTGATATCATGTATTTATCTTTAATTGTATTTGGACTAATTTCGTATTTTAATCATCCCTATATTTTAAATTTTCTTTCTGTTTTTGGTGGGGCTTTTTTAATATACATAGCATATAATATTTTTAAAAATAGAGATGCAAAAGTAGAGACTACAAAAGAAAGTACTAAAAAAAGTAGTTGGCTAAAACTTTATGCAAAAGGTTTTGTCTTAACGGCTTTAAACCCTTACACAATAGGTTTTTGGTTAAGTGTGTCAGGTTATATTGCAGGTAGAGAGTTAGATCCTGCTATTACACTATTTGGCTTACTTAGTGCTATTTTGCTTTGGATAACTATTATGCCATTTTTAGTACATAAAACTAAGCATAAAATATCTCAAAAGATTTCATATTGGATAAGTACTGTATCTGCTGCTATTTTATTTGTTTTTGGTGCAGTAATGCTTATAAAGCTAATTATTTAAGTTGAAAATAACACATCATATTTAAACCTTAAATAAACCATAAATTAAGCTATATATAAGTTTATATAGTTATACTTCTGCCACTTAAATAATTGAAAGGTTCTTGAATGAAATTTACACAAATTGCAACTCCAGAACAGATCGATCAAAAATGGGTTTTGATTGATGCTGAAGGAAAGACATTTGGTCGTATGATTACAGAAGTAGCTACTTTACTTCGTGGTAAAAATAAGACTTGTTGGACTCCGAATATTGACTGTGGTGACTACGTAGTTATCATCAACGCTTCTAAGGCTAAATTTAATGGTCTTGGCAAAATAGCTAATAAAGAATATTTTTCTCACTCAGGTTACTTCGGTAGTACTAAGAGTGTTAAGATGACTGAGCTTTTAGAGAAAAATCCTGAGAAACTATATAAATTAGCTACTCGTGGTATGCTTCCTAAAACTAAGCTTGGTGCTAAAATGCTTAAAAAATTAAAAATATATGCAGGTGATCAACACCCTCACACTGCACAAATAGCTAAGTAAGGATAACCACATGGCAAAAATATATGCAACAGGTCGTCGTAAAGCGTCGATAGCAAAAGTTTGGTTAACTCCAGGTACAGGTAACATTACAATCAATGGTCTTTCTTTAGACGCATGGTTAGGTGGACTTGAAGCTAAAAAGCTTCGTGTTAAACAACCATTAGTTCTTTCTAAGCAAGATACTTCAGTTGATATCGTTGCTACTACTACAGGTGGTGGTTTCGGTGGTCAAGCTGACGCACTTCGTCATGGTATTTCTCGTGCATTAGTTTCATTTGATCCAGCTATCAAAGCGATTCTTAAGCCAGAAGGTATGATGACTCGTGATTCACGTGTTGTTGAACGTAAGAAACCAGGTAAGCGTAAAGCTCGTCGTTCTCGTCAGTTCTCAAAACGTTAATCTTTCTTTCTACTATTTTATCAATGCTTACGCATTGGTAAAATCTTTCTTAAACTTCAAACTTCTTCTAAAAACCATCCATTAAACTTCTTTTCTATATAATGGCACTAATTAACTAAAAGGTATATTTATGAAAAAAATTATCATAGCTCTTGTTATAGTTATTGCTGCAATAGCTGTCCTTCCCATACTTGGTAATAGTGTAGCTGAGGAAGTATTACAAGAGAGAATTGATATCATTACTTCAAATGGCATTGAGTTGAAAAATGAGAAGAGTGAATCTTCTTACTTAAATACTAAAAAACATTATGAACTTTTACTCTCAGATGCTCCAAAGTTTATGGCATATCTTGACAAATACTCAGATGCTCAAATTCCTCCTTATGTAGAAGCTATGATAGCAGGGGTTGTAGTCGGAATTGATATAAAGTACAGTAACTTTCCTCTAAGTACAAAAGTAATTGTTGATATCTATCCTCTAACTATGCCAACAAATATGATGCAAGAGCTTAAGAAAGAGGATATGAATTTTTATACTTATGTTGATAAATTACTTCAGAGTAAAGGTATTTTATATCATATAAATTACTACCTATCAGATGATCTTTTTGTCGGATATATAAAAAACATAGATGAAGAATATAGTTTTGATAACGGCAGTAAAATGAAGTTTAGTCTTTTAGACGCCACTTACCACGGAGAAGGTCCTATTATTGCACCAAAGGATTTACATACTAATATTTCAAAGATTGAAGTACAAATTGGTGACTCCAAGCAAAATCTTCTTTTAGAGATGAATGATTTAAGATCTGCATCTACTTTTGAATCACAAAGTACATATGCTGCGAGTGCTACACTAAATTCAATGCTTCTTATTACTAAGGATAGTAAAAACTCTAATATAGAAATGAGTCTCGATACTCTAAAGATAAATGCATCTTCAAACGCGCAAGGTGAAAAAGTAGAGTTTAATGCTAAAAGTTCACTTGGAGAATTAAAATTTAACTCTCCAGAAGCAAATGTAGTAGCAACTGGGTTTAACTATGATATTTCTTTAGATGGTGTTGACAAAGTTGCTTATGAAGAGTTTCGTAAAATTACTTCTCACTCAAAGGCAAACTACTCAGATGGAGTTGAGAAAAAAGTACAAGAGTCTATAACAAAGCTAGTTTCAAAAGGACTATCTCTTAGTGTTGCTGATTTATCAGTTGCAAAGTTATCTATAGAAAATAAGAAACCAATAGATGGCTTCAGTATGATGGCGAAGGTAGTTGTAAGTGAAGATGCAGATTTAGCAAATAAATTAAATCAAAATCCGATGTTGGCATCTAAGAACTTCAACATTGCATCTACTCTTAAATTCTCTAAAGAGTTTTATGCCATGATTAATCAAGTTACACCTATGACTTCTATGGCAAATTCATTGGCAAAAGAAGATGGGAATAATGTTATTTTTAAAATCATACTAAATGATGGACATATAAGCGTTAATGATAAAGTTATGAAGTAAAAACCCTATGTTAAAAATCCTATTATTACTTTTTTTATCTTTTAACCTTTTTGCATCTACTCTGCATTTGGCAACTTCAGCAAACCCTTCAAGACTAAACCCTATTCTTGCTACGGATTCAAGCTCATCTGAAATAGCAGGATTTTTGTTTAATGGTCTTGTGAAGTTTGACAAAGACTCATCAACGATTGTAGGAGATTTGGCAGAAGAATTTTATTATGAAAATAACACTACGCTGATTTTCAAACTTCATAAAAATGTTACTTGGCATGATGGAAAAAAGTTTACTGCCAAAGATGTTGTTTTTACATATAAAACTTTAATCTCACCAACGGTCGTTTCTCCATACAGTTCTGCATTTAGATTTATAAAAGATGTTGAAGCGATAGATGCCTTTACTATAAAGGTTACTTATAAGCATCCATATTTTAAAGCACTTGAAACTTGGATGATGGGTATATTGCCTGAGCATGTTCTTCGTGATGAGAAAAATCTTATGAACTCTGAATTTAATACCAATCCAATAGGAACTGGTCCCTATAAATTATATCAATTAGAACACTCTAAAAATATAATCTTAGTTGCTTTTGATGAGTACTTTAAGGGAAGGGCAAAGATAGACCGTATCTCTTTTCATGTTATAGCAGACCCCATGACACGATTTTTGATGCTCAAATCTTCTGCTTTGGATATAGGCAGTATAGAACCCATGCAGTTTGAGAGACAACTAAATAAAGAGTTTTTTGATAAGTTTAATACTTATGAAGAGATAAGTCATTCATATACATATCTTGGTTTGAATCTTAGACGTGAAAAGTTTAAAAATCCAAAGGTAAGAGAAGCCTTATCCTTAGCAATAGATAGACAAGAGATAGTAGATATACTGTTTTTTAAACACGCGAAAATTTGTACAGGACCATTTTTACCAAAAACTAAAGCTTTCAATCCTGATGTAAAAGCACCCACTCAAGATATACAAAAAGCAAAAGAGCTCTTAAAAGAAGCTGGATATGATGAGAACAATCCATTTAAATTTGAGATAGTAACTTCTAATGCAAGTGCCATAAGGCCATATGCTGCACAGATACTGCAACATCAACTAAAAAAAGCTGGAGTTGTAGTTACTCTTAGAGTTATGGAGTGGCAGGCATTTTTAAACATGGTGGTCTTTCCAAAGAAGTTTGACAGCGTACTCTTAGGATGGGGTCTATCATCAACTCCAGACCCATATCTTTTTTGGCATAGTGACAATGATAAGCAAGGTGGCTTTAATCTTGTAGGTTATAAGAATGCTAAAATAGATAAAATGATAGAAGAATCACAAAGCATTATAGATAGAGAAAAATTAGGTAAACTTTGGCAAGAAATGTTTAAGGTCATAGTGGATGAGAATCCATATCTGTTTTTATATATTCCAAACTCTATAACAGCAGCAAATAAAAATATTAAAAATATAGAGCCAAGTCTTAGTGGCATATGGCACAATTATATACAATGGGAGAAAAATTGATAATACTTTTTGACTTAGATGGAACACTAATTGATTCTACAGAAGCAATTCTAGAAACCTTTCATCATTCATTTAAAAAACATGGGTTTGCACATCCTAAAGACGAAGATATTAAGGCTCTTATTGGTTATCCTCTTGATGTAATGTATGAAGAACTTGGTGTTAATAAAGATGAAGTGTGGGATTTTGTAACAACTTATAAAGAGTACTACCGAGTAATATCTACACAAAAAACTACCCTTATCCAAAATGCAAAAGAAGCAGTGATAAAGGCGAGTGAGTTTGCAGTTCTTGGTATAGTTACAACCAAAACAGGTACTTACTCTAGGATTCTTATGGAGCACTTTGAGATAATGCATTACTTCGATGTCTTGATAGGTAGAGAGGACGTAGACAAGCCAAAGCCCGACGCACAGCCTATACTGAGGGCATTGGAAGTTTTAGATGTTGAGGGTAAAGATGTTTGGATGATAGGTGATACAAAACTAGATCTTATATCAGCAAAAAATGCAGGAGTAAATTCCATCGGTGTTTTAAGTGGATATGATGACCGTGAGACACTTGAACAATATACAAACGTTACATTTAGTGACGCCTTAGAAGCTGTCAATTATCTAAAAAAGAGGCAAAAAACACACATTTCCTTTAGTTGATAATAAAGTAGATAAAATCAAGCTGTATTTAAGAGCAACTTTCCTAGAATACATACTATTAGAACTGAAGATTCTTAAATGTAATGAAAATAAGGAGAATTTATGCTAGAAATTAGATGGCATAGTCGTGCTGGGCAGGGTGCTGTTACCGGTGCAAAAGGTTTAGCGGATGTTATTTCTACAACTGGAAAACATGTACAGGCATTTGCATTCTACGGATCTGCAAAACGTGGAGCTTCAATGACAGCTTATAATCGTGTTTCAGATCAAGTCGTAATGAATCATGAAAAATATATGGAACCAGATTATGTTTTCGTAATCGATCCTGCATTAGCTCTCATTGGTGATATTACTCTAAATGGGAAAGAAAATACAAAGTATATTATTACTACTCATTTAACTGTAGAAGAACTAATTGTAAAACAACCAAAGCTTGCTGGCAAAGAAGTTCATACAATTGATTGTATAACTATTGCAAATGAGACTATTGGTCGTCCTATTCCAAATACTCCAATGCTTGGTGCATTTATGAAGATTTCTGGAATGTATGATATAGAGTTCTTTAAAGAAAGTATGAAAAGAGTTCTTAAAAAATTACCACAAAAAATTATTGACGCGAATATGCTTGCCATTCAACGCGCTTATGATGAAGTGAAATAAGGAGTAGATGATGGAACATAAAGGATGGGACGAACTCGAAATCGGAGCTATACTCCGCTCATTTGATGGAATTGTAGACGATGTTGCTGGAACTCTTCAGGAAGATCGTAGTTATTCACAAAACAGTTCTCATAAAGCAAGTGTTGCTGACTGGAGACTGGTTAAACCGATATTTAATAAAGATTACTGTATAGATTGTCAATTTTGTTGGATTTATTGTCCAGATGTTTCTATTATTTCAAGAGACAAAAAAATGGTTGGTATAGATATGGACCACTGTAAAGGTTGTGGTATATGTGCTGAGGTTTGTCCTACAAATCCAAAATCACTTCTAATGTTCTCAGAACAAGCAGAGGAAGAAGCCGAGATTGCATCATGGCCTTCAAAAGATAAGGAGAAATAGTAATGGCATTTGATAAAATGGAATTAAACGAAACTGAAGTATGGGATGGTAACTTTGCAGCAGCACAAGCTTTAAGACAATCTCAAGTAGATGTTGTTGCAGCTTACCCTATTACACCATCAACACCAATTGTTGAAACTTATGCAAAATTCAAGTCAGACAACTTTATTGAGGGTGAATATGTAATGGTAGAGTCAGAACATGCAGCGATGAGCGCATGTGTTGGAGCTGCTGCTGCTGGTGGTCGTGTAGCGACTGCTACATCTTCTCAAGGTCTAGCACTAATGGTTGAAGTACTTTATCAAGCATCTGGTATGAGACTACCAATGGTTTTAAACCTTGTTAATCGTACTTTAGCAGCGCCATTAAATGTTAATGGTGATCACTCTGATATGTACTTATGTCGTGATAGTGGTTGGATTCAATTTGACGCTTTTTGTCCTCAAGATGCTTATGACTTAAACTTTATAGCATTTAAAGTTGCTGAAGATCATGATGTTAGACTTCCAGCTATTGTTAACCAAGATGGATTTATGACTTCTCATACAGCACAAGGTGTAAAAACTTTACCTGATGATGTTGCATATAACTTTGTTGGTGAATATAAGCCAATGAATGACATGTTGGATTTTGAGCATCCTGCAACTCATGGTGTTCAAACAGAAGAAGATTGGCATTTTGAGCATAAAGCTCGTCAACATAGAGACCTTATGTTAAATGTTCCACCAAAAATTGATGAAGTTTTTGCTGATTTTGAAAAACTGACTGGTCGTAAGTATAACCCAGTTGAGTCTTATGATATGGAAGATGCTGATGTTGCAGTATTTTGTATGGGTACTTCAGTTGAAACAGCTCGTGAAGTTGCAACTGAAATGAGAGCAAAAGGCATTAAAGCTGGTGTTGTTGGATTACGTGTAATTCGTCCATTCCCATTTAAAGCAGTAGCAGATGCACTTAAAGATGCAAAAGTGGTTGGTATATTAGACCGTTCATCTCCAAATGGTGCAGCTGGTGCAATGTTTAATGAAGTTGCTGGTGCATTATATAACACAGATTCAAAAGTATTACTTTCGGGTTATATTTATGGTCTTGGTGGTCGTGACTTAACTAAAGCACACTTAGTAGATCTTTACACTGAGCTTCAAGCAAATGCTGATGCTGGTAAAATAACTACTCAATTACAACAGTTTATCGGTGTTCGTGGACCGAAACTAGCTTATTTATAGGAAATTTTTATGAGTGAAATAAAAAAAATAAAAAACTTAAAAGAGTTCTCAACATCAGCTGATAGATTCGAAGGTGCAAACCTTTTATGTCCAGGTTGTGCTCACTCTATTATTGTTCGTGAAGTTTTAAACGCAACGAACGATGATTTAGTTTTAGCTTCATCAACTGGTTGTTTAGAAGTTTGTACGGCTGTTTATCCTTATACATCTTGGGATGCATCTTGGATACATATAGGCTTTGAAAACAGTTCAACAGCAGTTGCTGGTGCTGAATCAATGTATAATGCCCTTAAAACTAAAGGTCGCCTAAAGCAACCTGATAGAACACCTAAGTTTGTAGCTTTTGGTGGTGATGGTGCAACTTATGACATTGGCCTACAGTGGCTTTCTGGTTGTATGGAAAGAAATCACAACATGATGTATGTTACTTTAGATAATGAAGTATATGCAAATACTGGTGGACAACGTTCAAGTTCTACTCCAATTGGTGCTAGTGCTACGACTTCTCCTGCAGGTAGTATTTCTTATGGTGAAACTAAGAATAAAAAAGACATTATGGGAATTATGGCTGCACATAATATTCCATATGCAGCACAAGTCGCTCCAAATAAGTGGAAGGATATGGTTAAAAAAATCCAAAGAGGTTTTGCAACAGAAGGTGCAGTATTTATAAATGCTGTTTCTCCTTGTACAACTGAGTGGAAATTTGATCCTAAAGATACTATGCATTTAGCTGATTTAGCAACTGATACATTAGTTTTTCCACTTTATGAAATAATTGATGGACATGATTTTAACATTACTTATAGACCTAAAAATATTGTGCCAGTTGAAGAATACTTAGCTGCGCAAGGACGTTTTAAGCACCTTTTCAAAGATGAGTACAAGTACTTAATCAAAGAGTGGCAAGAACGTGTAGATGCAAACTGGGCATATCTACAACGTCGTGAAGAAGCAAAAGTTTAAAAACTTCTAGCTTCGGCGCATCTTGCGTCCAACTCAGACACGGCAGGCTATTAGCCTAGCCTTAGTCTGAGTTAAACACAACCTACACCAAATCTAAAACTTTTCTTTTTTCTATTAGCTTCAAATCTTCAAAAAACATAACAATAATTTTGATACAATACACTCAATAAAATTTCACTAGTGAAATGGGCTTCCTGCCGAAGGAAACATAGCGTTAGCGTAGGTATTGGAATTACTTCCAATATCGTACTATATAAAATGAAGGTTCCCCTTCATTTTATGAAATAAAATTAAGGAAATTATATATGCCATTATTAGACTCATTTACAGTAGACCATACAATTATGCCAGCACCTGCAGTTCGCAGAGCTAAAGGAATGAAAACTCCATCAGGAGATGATATTACAGTTTTTGATTTACGTTTTGTAAGACCAAATGAAGAGATTCTTTCACAGGAAGGAATACATACTCTTGAACATCTTTTTGCAGGATTTATGAGAGATCATTTAAACTCTGCTACTACTGAAATTATTGATATTTCTCCTATGGGATGCCGTACTGGTTTTTACATGAGTGTTCTTGGTAAACCAGATGAAGAAACAGTTGTTCAAGCTTGGGAAGCGTCTATGAAAGATGTCTTAAATGTAAAAGATCAAAAAGATATTCCTGAGTTAAATCTATACCAATGTGGAACATATAAAATGCATTCACTCTCAGATGCTAAAGACATTGCATCTGCAGTACTTCGTAAAGATATAGATATTATGGATAATGAAGCATTGACATTAGACTTGTCTAAGTTACAAGATTAGAATAAAGCAAACATGTTTAATGATGAACTACACGAAATAGTTCTAAGTGAAGATGGCTCTTTTACTGCTTACTCAAAAGAGTATGACGAGCATTATCACTCAACAAAAGATGGAGCTTTGAAAGAGTCTCTTTTGAAGCATGTACTTCCTGCTTTTAAAATTAAACAAGTCCAGCAAGAGATAAATATTTTAGATATTTGTTATGGACTTGGCTTTAATACTCTTGCTACTTTATACTACTATAGAAAAAATAACCTTACTTCAAAACTAAATATTTATTCCCCTGAGTTAGATGCTACTCTTTTAGCTTCATTGAAAGATTTTACATATCCAAAAGAGTTCGATGAATTTAGACATATTATTTTACAACTTAGTGAGAGTGGTGTTTATGAAGATGATGACTTTTACATAGAAGTTTTTTCAGGAGATGCAAGAAAATATATTAAAAGATTTGAAAAGAAGTTTGATATAGTGTATCAAGATGCTTTTTCTCCTAGCACTAATCCTATGCTTTGGACTTTAGAGTATTTTGCAGATATTAAGAGTGCTATGAAGATAGATGGAGTGCTGACAACCTACTCAATAGCCTTAGCTATAAGACTTGCTCTTTACAAAAATGGTTTTAATATTTATATACACAGTGCCCATGGAATTAGGCAATCAACACTTGCATCTGAGGCACTACTAGAAAAATTTACTCTTGTTGATATGCAACACAAAATATCTTGCAACCCAGATGCGAAGCCTTTAAGAGATTAGTATCTAGCCGAAATTGATTCTACATCGTCCCATGTAATGTCAGCACCTTTTGATTGATGAGAGATTATATGTGAAACATACCTAGCAAACATGTCAGTTTCTACATTTACTTTTGAACCTTTACGGTAGTTTCTAAAAAGTGTTTCTTTCATGGTAATAGGAATAATTGTAAGTCTAAAACTCTTAGCATCTACATCATTAACCGTTAGGCTGACTCCGTCTATAGTGATAGAACCTTTTGGCACGATGAATGGGATAAATTTTTTATCAACTTCAACAAAAACATCAAATGAGTTTCCACTATTTTTTATATCTTTAATGGTCCCAATAGCATCTATGTGCCCCTGAACAATATGCCCTTCAAATCTATCACCCATCATCATGGCAGGTTCAATGTGGACTTCATTTTTATAGTTTTGTAGAGCAAGATGCTTTTGAGATTCAGGAGATAACTCAACACTAAATCCGTCATTTAGAACTTCTACAACACTAAGACATGCTCCATTGATGGCAATCGAGTCACCAAGTTTTGCTTTATACTTTGACTTTATACTTAATTTACTTCCTGAAAAGCTTTTGACTTTTGCCACTTCTCTTATTAACCCTGTAAACAAATTAGTCCTTTTCTTTTTTTATATTTTCTGTTCGTATAGGTTGTCTATAACTTCTTTTGTTAGAATTCTTTTGAGTGATTTTTTTTAAAAGAGCATCTTTTGTATTTAGATGTTCTTCTCTGATTTTATGTTCATCACTTCCATCAATCTCTTCATCAAATTCTACAACTTCTGGTATATAATCTTTAAATAAATCTTTCTTATCTTCACTCATTTTGAAA
>JBLIEY010000070.1:0-14265 GCA_047633475.1 Sulfurimonas sp. | reverse complement strand
AAGCGTACCTAAATTACCAATAAATTTAGTATTTTCTGTAGGCTTGGTAGGAAACGATAAATTTTTTGGAAAACGGAGTTTTTCTTGAGAGTCTACTCCACCCAATTTCACTTCATTTAATATCCCCGTAAGTTTACCATCCTTGCCAATATTTTCACCCATTGTTCCAAGAACATAATGTCCATCTGGAGTAACTAAATCATTATCTCTATCAAAAGTAAAATCACCGGCACGAGTATATTGAGTTGCGGACTGACCTTGAATACCAAACCAACCATTTCCCATAATTGCTAAGTCTGTACTTTTCTCAGACAAAATAATTGTTCCAGGTTCTTTACTCATAGAGCTTGTTTGTATTTCAACACCATATCCAATGGTATTATTATTTGTTTTTGCGGATGATGTTTTAAGATTGTCTTCAAACAAAGAAGCAAATTCTGTATCATATGACCTGAAACCTACAGTAGAGATATTTGCTATATTATCAGCTTGTATATCTATTGCAGTTTGATTAGATTTTAATCCAGATAATCCAGTATAAAAAGCTTGTGTCATCATCTTATATGCCTTATATCTCTAATAAACTTCAGCTATTTTATCTAGTGGCACATAGTTAGAGCCAACTTTTAAATATGTTTTACCCTGATCAAATTTAACTGACTCTATTGGATAAGATCCCATTTTTGTAGTTAGTTGATCACCGGCAGGATTATTATATGTAGCTTCTACATTAAATATACCACTTTTTGCAGAAGTACCATCATTTTGTCTACCATCCCAGTCAAAACGATATACACCTGCTTTGTTTGGTTCTATATTTATAGTACTAAGTGTATTTCCAGAAGAGTCTTTAATTAGCAAAGAGCCCTTTGAGACATCTTGCGGAAAATATACTTCAAAAGTAGACTTTTCACCTTCACTGTAAGTAATAGAATTATTGCCAAGGTCTGCCATCTTACCAATAGCAGCTACTGTTGAGAACTGTTGTGAAGCATTTAAAGATTTAGCTAAATCGGCTAAAGATCTATTTGTTTTATCAGCTGATTCAAGGGTAGCTAGTTGAGATGTTTGTGTTAAAATCTTTTCACTATCCATTGGTTCAGTAGGATCTTGATGTTGTAACTCTACTAGAAGTAACTTCATAAAATCATCTTTACCTAAAGCAGTTTTATCTTTTACTGTATCAGCTATATCTTTTTTTGCACTTTGTAATGCTGCATTTGTTCCTGTCGCTGTAATCATAATTTATCCTTTATGCGTAGTTAGCTACTACGATTTCTAGTGAACTCATAATTTCTTCATTAGCTTCTGTTTCATCAAGTTCCCGGAGGAGCCCATATTCTTCATTAGCTTTGCGTTCATTTTGGCGATTTTGCTGCTGAGAATTATTTTGTTCTGTATTTTGTGAAGAGTTATTAAAGTTTAATGTAGCATTATTTATACCATTGCTATTTAACTGTGTTTTTAACTCATTTGCATTCATTGATAGGGCATTAATAGCTGTATTATTTGAGCTTATATTTACATGTAAGTTCTTGCCTCTTTGAACTATAGTCAAGTCAACTTCACCAAGTCTTTGTGGATTTAACTGAATTTTTACTCTAGTAAAAGGAGATTTATAATCTTGTATTGCAGCTTTAACATCTTGAGAAATATACTTAATCATTTGTTTTGCTTCGTTTAGCTTTACTTCAAAACTATCCGCTTTTAATGGTCCAGATGCTTCAGTTTTTACAGTTGTATCACTCTGCTTTTCACTAGCAGACTCGCCATGAAGAAGTTTTTCTAGATTTTTTGTAAGATCTGTAGTTGCACTAGGAGCGATTACTTTAGCAGTTGCAACAGAGAAGTCAGGAGTTAGTTTGCTACTTACTTCTGAAGTTTTATCTCCACGTAAAAGCATTTTTAATGTCTCATCAGCTTTTTCTTTTGGTGATTTTGTTTCAGTTTTAAGTTGTTTTGGAGTGACAACCTGTTCAATCGTTTGTTCAGCAGAGAGTTTACTACTTGCCAATGGAGCTGGTTTAGTGAAGTCAACTTGCTTATTTAAATCAATTTTTTTATCTTTTGAAGTCTCTTGAGCTTGAGTCATAATTTTAGTTTTATAAGTTTCTAATTTATCAATTGTTTTTGCCAAGCTAGAACTATTATCTACTAAATTTTTTGGATTTTTCATATTAGTAATATTTTCTTTATCTTGAATAATTGCTTGTGTAGAAGCTAGATGTTTTGGAGTTTTATTATTTTGTGCAATAGGCTCTAAGTTCTTTATATTATTATTTTTGCCAACTTTCACTTCTTCTATACTCGCTTTTACAATATCAACACCAATCTTTTGAGCAAGACTAGTTATACCTTTAAGAGATTTTTTCATATCTTTTATTTCGACTTTATTATACTCATCACCTTTTGCAAGTTTAGCCTTTAGGTAATCTTTTGCATCTACTATTAAAGTTTTGAATTCTTTTGAAACTGCTTCATTTGTTGATTTTGTTTTTGTTGCTAGTGCGTTTTTTAGCTCGTCAACTGAAGTCTCCTTACCTTTTAGTAAAGATATTAGAGCATCTCTTTTATCACTATTGGCTGGTGTTTTCAACTCTTTTTTATCAGGTGATAGAGCTAATCCTAAAGGTTCATCTTTTAGGGTTACTTTAGATAATTTATCTTTTTCATCACGGCCAATGCTTAGAGCTTTTACAGTATCTTTTAAAGAAAGTTTAGGGACTTGTTTTAAATCTTTTTCATCATTGTCAAGAGCTAAGACTACTCCCTTGCCATCAAGAGCTTTATCACTCTTCTTATCAGCACCCTTAAGGAGTTCTGAGAAAGACAGAGATGAAGTTTCCTCTGGAGTTGTAGTATTTAGGACTGAAGATTTAGATGCCGCTTGTTTTGACTCTACTAAAATCATCATATATTCCTTAATATATCCCTAAAAAGGGATTTTCACATAATATAGCATTAATTATTCCAAGATATAAATATTTATTTTATATAACTAATATCTGATAATGTATGAATAGATACTAAGAATTATTATTTTGAGTAAAAAGTTAAAATGTGGATGAATATATGATAGAAAAATTTATATAGAGTAAAAAATATCTGAAGCTGTAAAGTTTTACAAATACTCTACAGAAAATTCAGTTAAAAAAGTATACTTACTTAAGTTTATCTAAGTAGTCAAGATCATTTTTGCAAAAATGCTTTACGCTATTTTGTAAAACATCTATTACTTCTTCTGCACTCTCTCCGTCTGCTGGGTAGCTAATTAAAAAAGAGTTTAAAAACTTGTCAAAAAATTTATCAAATAATTTTTTAACAATATCTGCGCCATATTTATCTGTGTATGGTAGCACGAAAAAATAATCGGATTTATGGTTAGCTATAGTATCCGAAGTTCTGAGAATTTCTTTTAAGGCATTGTTTATAGCTGTATCTTCTATCTCACTAAAATCACAATATAAAATAGTAAAACTCTCTGCACGATTTTCATCAAGTCTATCAGCTATACCTATGTTTAAGCGAAGAAGTTGTTTAAAATCTTCAAATTGAAAATGAATACCTGCCATTTTAATTCCTTAATAAAATTTTATTAGTATAACAAAGATTTATAAAATTGTAAAAACCTTTATTTCATCTTTTGAAAAATATGGGGAGCCTATGCCCTCTTCTCCATCCAAACTAAGAATGTAACTATTTTCAAATTTAGTTTTACAATAAGTTAAAATTACTTTTTTTGCCAATTCTTTGTCTTCATTACTCGCATCTTTACTTAATAATGCATGTGGACCAGGAAGACCTACAGTTTTTATATGACAAAACTTATCATTATCTATATCTTGCAAGTAAGTATTTTCTTCTTGATTTCTTCCTACTACAAGTTTTGCCCCATCACTTAAACGAAAATGACGCCCAAACTTCATAACAGGAATATCTCTGACTTCAAACTTATCATACTTAATAAAATCAAGCATCTTTTTAGCAAAATTTTCATCAGTTAAAAGACAACCTCCACCAGGAGATTCAAAATCTTCAAGACCTATCTCTTTAGCTAATTCAAATTGCCTCTCACGGCTTCTTCCTGTAATACCTTCTAGTTTATCTCTATCTACCCAGCCATTTGTCTCAGCAATAGTAGGAGCAAGCATTTTTGCTGACATTGGACGTAAAAGAAGCCCATTACAATTACTTTCATTTAGAACTATTTGTAATGCATCTTTGTTTTGACTCATAGGACGTTGACCCATAACTTCACCACTTATTAAAAAGCTTGCACCCTCAGCGTCCATAATTCTTTTTGCAACTGAAAACATTTTAGCATGGCAATCTATACAAGGATTGAAATTTTTTCCATAACCATGTTTTGGATCAAATAAAACATCTTGTAAGTATTCACTTTGAATATCAATAATTTTAAGCTCTGCACCAACTTGATCACACATGCTTTGCATATGTTCAAGTCTATCTTTTGTACTACCAAAACCTGTTAATATATTTACAGCTAAGACTTCAATGCCTTGATCTATGATTAACTTCATTGCCAAAGTTGAGTCTAATCCACCACTAAAAAGTGCTATTGCTTTCATTTGTTTCCTTTAATTAGTCTCTAAAAGCTACTAACTCACCTTTTTTTAATTTTGAAATTTTTCCACGAAACTTACGGATATAAAATGCTTTTTGCTCAAAAGAAAAAGAAGGTTGTATATTTATCTTTCTAAGTTCCCTTTCGTAGTGCTTTGTTAAAAATCCAATAAGTTCAGCACGCAAAGATGCCTCATCTATTAGTGGTTTTATCTGTTCATCTACTGAAATAGCCATAAGAGAAGGCTCTTCAATCTTCCCTTGAAGCGCAAGTGAGAATTCCATAGAGTGAAACTGAAGTAATGATGGGTCTAGCGCATCTAGCATCTGGTTAACCAACTCAGGATGTTCTAACACTGTTTTTATAAGAGTTAATTCCCATGGGTCTTTATGGATATTTTTTTGCATAAGCGGAGCATTTCTATCAGCTTGCGCTTGTCCTCCCATTCTAACAAGAGATGGACTAACACCTAAACCTCCCAAACGAGATGCTAAAAATGTTTTATATTCTTCTTGTAAAAGTGGGGAGAGAGTTTTTAAGTATCCTATTGCATCTTGCATGCACTCTTCTTTTGCTTTTGGATCACGCAAATCATAAAGTGAAAGAATCTCTTCTAAAACAAATTCGATAAATGGTTTTGCATCTCTAAACATTGTTGCTAGTTCTTCAACTGCTCCATTGTTGACCATGTCAGCAGGGTCTAATCCGTATCCAAAGATAACAACTCCTCCGTTAAAACCACCAGCACTAAGAAGCCTAGATGCCTTAAGGGCTGCCGCACGACCAGCCTTGTCTCCATCATAAGCCATAACAACTCTTGGTTCACCCTTTCTAAGAAGAGGTAGATGCTCTTGTGTTAATGCTGTTCCAAGTGTTGCAACAGCATTTGTGAATCCAGCTTGATGAAGCATAATAACGTCAAGATAACCTTCTGTTATGATTATCTCTTTTGTTTTATGTAGTGTTTGTTTGGCGTGATGATAAGCATATAAAAGACGAGACTTGTTAAAAAATGGTGTTTCTGGAGAGTTTACATACTTTGCTTGATGACCGGTAATAGTTCTTCCACCAAAACCAACAATCGAGCCATTTGCAGAGTGAATAGGAAAAGTGATTCTTTCTATAAATCTAGCAAAATTCCTTCCTCCGTCATAACCAATAACCCCCATATTTACAGCTTCACTCATAAGAAACTGCTGTGATGTTATATAATTAATTGTAGCATTTGAATCAGGGGCATAACCAATACCAAATTTTTCAACACTACTTTCGTAGATGCCACGCTCTTTGATGTAAGATAATGCAGTTTGTTTTGTAGTAAGAAGATTTTGATACCACTCACTTAGTTTATCCATAATTTGTGAGCGAGGTTTGTTATGTTTGTTATCAGTATAACTAAGTGTAAAGTTATAGTTATCAGCCAACTTTTCAAGAGCTTCTGGATAGTTAAGCTTCTCATATTCCATAGTAAACTTAATACTATCACCACCGGCTCCACAGCCAAAACAATGGTATATACCCTTTGATGGGCTTACTACAAAAGATGGTGATTTTTCATCGTGAAAGGGGCAAGGTGCTTTATAGTTTGCACCTGCTTTTTTCAACTCCACATACGAACCTACAACATCAACAATATCAAGGCGTGCTTTTAAGGCTTCTATGGAATCTTCTGTAATCATAAAAAGATTATAACAAGTATATACTTACGATTTTGCTATAAACTTACCACAACCTTTTAATTGGGTACCACCAAAAGTAATACAATCTTTGTCACCATTAAGCCAAGCTTGGTGACGAGCACATTTCGGATTATTTATACATATTTTGTTATCACATGATTTTTCATTCATTTTATTTCCTTTTTAAGTAAATTTTATTGAAATTATATCATAAGCTGTATCTATGATATATATACTATAAATTTATAATGGTAATTTATTAACTTATAATTTATAATTAATCAGTATAATTATTCTCAAAATAATCCTAAGGTAAAAAAAATGAAAAAAATTGCAATCGTTTTAATAGCTAGCTTAGCACTAGCAACAACTTCAATGGCAGCAGTAAATGCAAAATCATGTGTGGCTTGTCACGGTGCAGACTGGACTAAAAAAGCTTTAGGAAAATCTAAAAATGTTTCTTTAATGACTCATGCTGAAATTGCACATTCACTAAAAGGATATAAAGCAGGCACGTATGGTGGACCAATGAAAGGTCTTATGAAAGGTCTAATGAAAAAATATTCTGACGATGATTTAGATGCTTTTTCATTAACTATAGGTAAATAATTTTACTATTTTATAGATCCATTCTGTGGGTCTATAATTCTTTTTCAATTCTTCTTTTATCTTTTATAAATTATATTCATCATTTTACTTTAAATCATTTACAATTGTAAAACAATCTAATTAAGAAATACTATGCTATAATTCTGTTCCAAAATTTTAAAGAAAGTGGGTGATGTGATATGCCAGGAATAGTACTTCGTTCAGATGATAATTTTGATGCATCTTACCGCCGTTTCAAGAAGCAGACTGACCGTAACTTAATAGTTACCGAAGCTCGTGCTCGCCGTTTCCATGAAACGGAAACTGAAAAGCGTAAGAAATTCAAAATAGCTTCTCGTAAGAAAATGCTTAAACGTCTTTATATGATGAGACGTTACGAATCACGCCTATAATAAACTAAAGCCCTTGGGCTTAGTTTATCTTGTTAAATTTTTCTACTTATAACTTCCCATACATTTCATTATAAAAACTAAATGCATATCTATCGCTCATATGAGCTATACAATCAGCAACAACTCTATGCTTCTTTCTAGTGTTTAATTGTTCATAATAGAACTTAGGCAACATCTTTTCTTCTTCCATTAATGCACTGTAAAGCCCTTTAATAGCTTGTTTACCTGCAAACATTTTTACGACTATTTTTTTATGCTGATATAACTTATTGAAAAGAAGTTTCTTAAGCTTTTTAATATTTGTTTCTAACTCAGGTGCGAAGCCAATTGATATTTGAGAAGAACTATCAAGTGTTGCACTTAGTATTGATGTGTTATCTATCTTATCTTTTGAATAGTCTAATAATGAATAAACAAGATGATTTATCAGATGCGAACTAAAACGATAACGAAACATTTCATCTTCATCTTCTGATATTCCCTCAGACTTAACTTTTTGTAATATCTCCTGTATTAATGCACTTTCTCTGAGGTCATTAAAACTAATAAGACCTGAGTTTATACCATCATCAATATCATGACTCATATATGCTATTTCATCAGCACGATCCACAACCATAGCTTCCACAGAAGGATGTGTTTCAAGGTTAAATGATTCATCAATCCATGATGGTAAAAAACTCTTTTTATATGGATATGAATGTTTTAAAATTCCCTCAAGTGTTGCAAAAGTAAGGTTTAGTCCATCAAAATCCTTATATTTTCTTTCTAGTGATGAGACAACTCTAAAACTTTGAAAATTATGCTCAAATCCATTTTTATGTCCATCTTTTTTTAAGCAGGCGTCTAAAGTATCTCCACCGATATGACCAAAAGGAGTATGTCCCAAATCATGTGCTAGAGCTATCGCTTCTGCCAAAGATTCGTTAAGTCCTAGATGTGAAGTGATGGAACGAGCAATTTGCGATACTTCTATAGAGTGAGTTAAGCGAGTACGAAAGAAATCACCCTCTTGGTTTAGAAAAACTTGTGTTTTATACTCAAGCTTCCTAAAACTTCCAGAGTGAATTATACGGTCTCTATCTCTTGCGTAAGGATTTCTAAAATCTTCATTTATTTTATGAAACCTTTCATTGTATTTCATATCAATTATGACTTTTTAAGGAATTTAGTAAGAATTTGGATTTTAACACCGTTGACACGTCCTTCAATTAACTCAGCATTACCTGAAACAAGAGCGATACCTCTAACGGCTGTACCTCTTTTAGCAATAAATGTTGTGCCTTTTACATCTAAGTCTTTAGTAATAACTACAGTGTCTCCCGCTTGAAGTGTTACTCCATTTGAATCTTTGTAAACTAAAGCATTTTCATCAGGAAGCCCTGCATCTGCCCAAGTTTTTATATCTTCTTCCATATACATCATATCTACTAAATCTTGACGACCTAGAGCATTTAAAAGGCGGTAAGAAACAACAGCAACTGCCGGTGTTTCACTCCACATACTGTCATTAAGACAGTTGAAATGATTCTCATCCATAGTGTCAGGGTTTTTAATCTGCTCTAAACATGTAGAACATATATAAATAGACTTCTCCGCACTTGCATCTGAAGGAGTAACTTCCATTACACTTAGACCTTCACTACTACCACATAATTCACAAATACCGCCACTTCTTACTTCTAGCTCTTTTTCTAAACTCATTAGTATCACCTTATTAATTATTGATGCAATTATACCTAAAAGCTTTTAGGCTTTGATTACTTGATTTCTTCCGGCTTTTTTAGCCTTATATAGAGCATTGTCAGCTCTTTTCATTACAGCGAAAGGGTCTTTGTCTCTTGATATATTTTGAGTAACACCGGCTGATATATTGATATATATCTTTTTGCTACTATTTTTATTTCTAACACTAAAAGGAGAAGTAGCTATATTTTGTCTCATAGCATCTACGTGAACAAAAGATTCTTTGCTCTCTTTTGATGGGAATAAAATAACGAACTCTTCACCACCATACCTATATGCTTTGCCTCCGCCACCAACTTGGGCAAACTTTGAAGCTACCATTTTTAAGACTTCATCACCTGTATCATGTCCATAAGTATCATTAAATTTTTTGAAAAAATCTATATCACACATTGCTAGAGAATACTTTCTTCCGAGCTTTGCCATATCTTCAACCAATGCTCTACGCCCAGGCAGAGCAGTAAGTTCGTCATAAAAGGCAAGTCTATATGATTCTCGGATGAGCAGTATAAAAATAATTATTGCAAAAGATAAAAAAGAAACTTCCGTAGCATTTGGTGTCTTTAAAAAGTAAAGACCGAGGTAAAAAGTCAAAAGTAAACTTAAAAATGCAGTAGAGTACATTAAATATCTTCCAAACATAATTAAAGCACTCATAACAAAAAAAACAAAAATTCCAATAGCTACCGAAATATCTTTGAGAGGATAAAGATTTGCAGTAAAGAGTTTTATTTTCAAATAACTTTGAATGATTTCATTTGGATAATAAATAAGATATAAAACTATAATTATCTCTAAAGCAAAAAAAACTATCTTTAGAGAACCCCATAAAGAAAAAATACCTCTCTCTTTTAAAACTAAAAAAATGAGTAGATGCAATGGAAACAGCATAGAAATATACAAAAATAGCAGAGTCGCTTTTTTTGCATTAAAGTACTCAAAACCTAAGTACACAAAAATTATTGGTAGTATTATAAAGATAAATCGATTGCGGTTAAAATGCCAAGAAACCCAGATAACAATGAGACTAAGTCCATAAAAAAGATATGGAACTATGTCAAAAAGAATCCCCGGTATCTTTTGAGAATAATAAATTACAAGAGCGAAAAAAAATGATATAAAAAATGGTATAAACAAATTTACAGAGATGGCTTTGAACGAGTTCACAGCTACTCTTTATTGAATTCTACTATGTCTTCTTTACTCTCTAGTTTAACTTTTGTTTTATCAAAAGCCTTTTGAGCTTCTTCCTCATTATAAATCATACACTCTTTAGGCATAACCGCATTAGGATCAGACGCTATTTGATCACACATTGTTGCATTAAACGTCACATTTGCACATCCACTAAATAAAAGCAGTGTCAATAAAAAATATTTATACATAATTTACTTCTTTTTTACTATAAGATTTAGATATTTTGTAGGTGTTACTCTCATCATCTCTTGTGCTAACCAACGAATCTGAAAATATGCCGCTCCACTATCTCTAAGAGTGTAGTAGTTTTTTAGACTTCTAAGATTAAAAGTTACAACCATATCTACTTTTACATTATCGGTGATTATATGCTTAAAAGCATCTCCGACATTACGCTTCTTTTTACCTTCTTGAAATGCTTCAAACATTGCTGATGAATCATTTTTAAACTCTTCTAAGAACTCAAGTGAACTCTTCGCTATAGCTATTTCATTAAAATTTTCTACTTTTGTCTGTTGATAAGCTAACTTATCAAACATCCCTGAAATTTCTATTTTATTATAACACTCATCACAGGTTACAAACATATCAAAACCTAAGACTTTCTCAATAAAAAAATCTTTATTGCCCTCAGATGCAACAAAAGCATTAATTATAGAACTCATAGTATAGCGAGTACTTCTAACACTTATGGCTTGGATTCTATGTCTCGCATGTTCTTGTAGAACACCTCTTGAAGTTCCACGAACCAAAAAACTAAGATTTGCATGTTCTAAAATACTGTGATGAAAGTATGTCCAAGCCAAATCACCTAAGAGATTTGATTCTTCTATATCATTTATTTCATCGCACATATTAGCATCTGGCATATTCTCTTCTATGTGCTTTATAACCTCATTTTCGCTATTTGAAAATGAGTCATAACAAGTTCTAGCTGCTGCTTCAGGAACACCAAGCCCAGTGTCTTGAAGTAAAACTACTTCTGGTTTAGAATATTCAATGCCGTACATATTTTCCATAGCTTTTGCCCTAAGTTAATTTGATGCTATTTTACAGTAATTAACTTGTAAAGAGTTAATATCTATACAAAAAAATTCTACTTAAAACTTTTCTAAAAAAAGCTCTTGAGTAGATTTACCGCTTTATCCATATCTTCACCTAAAACCCCTGTAGCTGAAGCATCTTCTTCTTGCACTTCTGTTTCTGTTTCTGCATCTGTATCTACATTTACTTCTTGGCTTTTATAATTTGATTTGATTTTAGCCGGAATAGATTTTGAAGGATTCCAATTTTTTATATTATTATTTAAAGATTTATAAAAAATCCAACCTTTTTCTGACCAACCTTCAAAACTTCTTCTCCAACTATCTTTATATACTCGTGCCATACATAGCGTTGCCCCATTTGCTAAGTAAATATCCATTCTTTCTTGATTTGTATTTCTAGAGTGAATATACATAGCTTTATTTCCACTAATATCTTTACTTGCTTGACTAACTAACGTACTATCACTTGCACCATAATTACTTTGGCCATCAATTAACTTTTGTACAATGCCTTTATTTTTATCATCAAGAAATAAAGTTAAGTAAATTCTACCCTCATTATTTTCAAGTATTGCAGATTCTGTTCTCTGCCCTAAAGCATTTACTTTACATGTTGCACTATCAACTAGGAATGTTCCAGAGCCTCCTTTGTTCACATACAATGAAGGTTTTAAAACTACTGATTCTCCTTGTATCTCTCCACAACAAAGATTATCATAACAAGCAAGTTCATCTAGAGCTATAGCTCTTTTTTTAGTAATTGTTTTAGGAGATGTATTTTTTATATTTCTCTCATTAAAAGCTTCTCTTGTGTTTGTAACTTTAGGTAATTCATAAACTTTAGTTGAAAGAGTTTTAACTTTAAATGAATCAAGTTTCATACCATCAGCTTGAATGACAACATAACCCTTTTTCATCTCAAAAAGATTATTACTTTCAAGCATGCCACCACTCATATCAGACAGAGAAATAAACATTGCGCGCATAATCTTTACGACCTTTTTATCGTTTGTAAGTACTACCTTTGTGCTGTAACTCTCACCATCTACTTCCCCTTTAACAAGCCATTCTTCACCATTAATACCAGCAACTTTTACTTTTTTACCAGTTTTTTTGATTGTATAGCTAGGAGTTTCTTGTTTGTCTGCATACATAGATGAATCAAAACCCATCTTCTTGGCCTCTGCCTTCATAGCATTTATATCGACAATATTTACACCTTCTTGGGTATGTGAAACAATATAAGAGTTTTTATTTATATGATAGATTTCTACTTTTCCATCTTCTGAATTAGTAAGCATTTTTGATGTTGTTGAGTTTTTATACATAAACTCCATTATCTCACCGTCCATATTATACTTTACAATATAATCAGCCTGCAACAGTGTCACCATTACCATCAAAGAAATAATCAAGATTTTATTAATCACATTTTTTCCTTACTAATGTTTTAAAATTAATTAATTTTAACTAACAAATAATAATAAATATCTTAATAATATATAGTATGTCCAATTACTTTTGAACTCCATCAAGAACAGGTACAAAATCACAGTCTTCAAGTTGAGTTGCTTGAATGGATAAACCACTCTTTTTAAAACTTGTAATTACTTGTTTGTTACCCACTTCCATCGGAGCTACAAGAATTCCACCATCAGCCAATTGATCGAAAATTTTTTGAGGAATTTTTTTTGCAGATGCTGAGAAAAGAATTCTATCATACGGAGAGTACTGTGTCCAGCCATTTTGTCCATCATCGGTTCTTGTGTGAATGTTATTTATTTTAAGTTCTCTAAAACGTGTTTTAGCTTCGATCATTAGAGACTCAATGCGTTCTATTGTAAACACACCGCGAAAAAGATGCGAAAGAACAGCCGCTTGATAACCACTTCCACAACCAATTTCTAAAACCCTATCAGCACCTTTTGGTTGTAAGTAATGAGTCATTTTTGCAACCGTTAAAGGAGAACTTATCCACTGAGCTGAACCCATAGGAAGAGCATCTAATTTATATGCATTATGTTTAAAACCAACTGGAACAAACTTTTCTCTGTTAGTGTTAGCGATAGCTTGTTTTACTTCATCACTCAAACTAAATATTTGGTGGCATTCGTTTGCTAGTCTTGCAGTTTTAGTTGCTGTTATTCTGTCCAAGTTATTTTATTCCCACATTCATATATTTTCTCATAACATTGATTTCTCTTTTACTATATTCAATCTCTAAGCAAGGCTTATTCCTGTTTCTCTGGACTTCTCCATTTGGAGCAATTATTCCACTCATTTTACTACAATTAGTATCTAAAGAATCACTTGCTACTACATAACATTGATTGATAACCCCAAGGGCTTGAGTTAGAGTTACAAAGTTATCAGTTCTTAAAACTCCCCACCATGATGGAACTGCTATAACATCACAACCTTCTAGTTTTTGCCAAAGTTTTTTAAAGCGAAGTTCAAAACAGATAAGAATTCCAATCTTGATGCCATCAACTTCTACTATTTCAATCTCTTTGTCCAGACCTTCGCTCATATATTTATGCTCATCACCAAGACGAAAGAGTCTAGCTTTTGCTCTTTCATAAACTATTTCACCATTATGAAAAATCTTTGCAAAGTTAAATATTTTTGCATCTCTTCTTTCAATTATAGTCAATATAATTATTTTGTTTTTAGAAGCTTGTTTGATTGCCTCGTTTGCTACAGATGCAAACTTTAAAACTTCATCAAAATTATCATAATCAAAACCTGTAAGACATACTTCTGGTGCAACAATGATAGAGTTATAAGATGCTTGATCTACAAGTTTCAAAAGAGTTTGAAGGTTAGCGTTATAGTTATGAGTTATTGTATCAAAGAGAAGTGAGCAGAGTTTATACTCACTCTCATTACTTATATTATTTGAGATAATAATCTTCTCCAAAAATAAATTTAGATTACAATTATATCTTAACTTTAAGACATAGGATTTTGTCTATGCAGATGCTAATAACAACTTTTTAAGAGTGCCACTT
>JBLIEY010000069.1:0-14311 GCA_047633475.1 Sulfurimonas sp. | reverse complement strand
CACAAGATGGTGTTTTACCAATATGTGAGCATGGTTCTAATGTCGTATATAGTGAAGTATTTTGAAAATAGTTGTTATGATTTTTTAAAAGAAAGTTATGAATATCACTAGAAGATGTTAGGTTTAAGATAGAGTCATCATTTGTAAGTTTAAAGTATGCGCTTTGAAGTGCAATTACTTCGGCATGGGCAAAGCCAGCACGTTTATGTGCTTCAACAGACAGTATCTGATTATTTGAACCTACTATGACGCAACCAACAGTAGGATTTGGATAAGTTAAACCTTGAAATTTCCAAGCTTCACTCAAAGCTAAATTCATAAAGAAACTAGAGTCTATTAGCATTATTTTGTCCTAAGCAAACAAGAAGTAAAACTTCTTATTTTACATTACCACTCAAAGTAAGTTTTAGCTTTTGAAATTTCATTGAATTCTAGTTCAATTGTTTCATTTTCAGATTCTACAAATATTTTAGAGCCTTCAACTTTAACTAAAACACCTCTAATCTTTTCTTTTGAAACAGAGTAAAGAGACACTTTATCACCAATAGATTTTTTAAAGTGATTGATATTTGTTAACTTTCTTTCAATTCCTGGAGTACCAACCTCAAGTCTATAGTCTCCTGAAACAGGAGGTGTAACATCAAGTAATGGAGAGATTAGATGTGTCAACTCAACACAACTATCAAGTGCTACACCTTTTCTTTTACCATCAATAACTTCTGTTGAAATTATACTAACACGGTAAATAGTTTCATCATTTTCACTAACAATTACAGTGTCATAAAGTTCCAAATCAACTGAAGAAACTAACGACTTAATATCACTTTCAAGACTCATCTGTATTATCCTTTGCGATTTTTTTAAATAGGTCTTCAATATTTTGTGATTTTACGATCTGTGTATCAAACTCAAAAGTAAGTTTTGGACAACGATACCAACCTTGATCTTTTAAACAAAAGTTCTCAACAATGGGAGAAGCTTTCCTAAGTTGTCTAAGATAAGTATTTTTATCTTTTTCAGAATAAGATCTAGGATTTATATAAACCTTAGCATCACTTCTACCACGAGAACATTTCACTTCAACAATTTCTAATTCATGAAGTCTATTATCATTTAATTGACCTAGTGCTTCAGGAATCAATTCAACTAGAAGTGACTCCGTTCTTTTGATCTTTATAGCAGCTTCATTCACAGAGAAACTTTTTGCTCAACTTTTTTGAATGTTTCGAGTATATCACCTGGTATAACATCGTCATAACCATTAATAACAACTCCACACTCATAACCATTACCAATTTCTTCAACATCATCTTTAAAACGTTTTAGAGAAGTAAGTTCACCTTCGTAATGTACAACACCTTCACGAATAACACGAACCATACCACCACGGATAAGTCTTCCATCAACAACAACAGAACCAGCAACAACACCTTTAGGAATTTTAAACACTTCTCTAACTTCAGCTTGGCCAGTATTTTCTTCTGTATATTTTGGAGCCATCATTCCTGTTAACATACCTGTAATATCATCAAGTAGTTGGTAAATTATTGAGTAGGTTCTAATCTCAACACCTTTTTGTTTTGCAGATGCTTTTACTCCACCAGTAGGACGAACATTAAAACCAAGTAATACACAATTTTCACTGTTGTTAACTAATTCAACATCACTCTCTGTAATTCCACCTACACCTGAAGAGATAACATTAACTTTTACTTCTTCATTTCTAAGATCAGTAAGTGCTGACTTAATCGCTTCAAGAGAACCATGAACATCTGTTTTAAGAACAACTTTAAGAGACTTTAATTTGCCTTCTGCAATCATAGATGTCATGTCTTCTAGAGTAGACTTAGTTGAGCGTGAAAGCTCTTTATTTCTATCATATTCATGTCGTTTGAGAGCATATTCTTTTGCCTCTTTATCGTTCTCCATAGCAATCATAAATTCACCAGAAGCAGGAACTTCATTTAATCCAGCTACAACAGCAGTGTGACTAGGAAGTAACGCTTTAATTTGTTTATTTTGCTCATTAATTAGAGCTTTGACACGCCCATAAGAGCTACCACATACAACATAATCACCAACTCTAAGTGTACCATTTTGCACAATTACAGTTGCAACAGGTCCTCGACCTTTTTCTAAAGAAGATTCTACAACAGTAGCTCTTGCCATTACATTTTCATTTGCACGTAGTTCAAGAACATCCGCAGTAATAAGAATGTTTTCTAGTAAATCCTCAATACCTAAACCAGTTTTTGCAGAAACTGGGATAAATTCTACATCTCCACCCCAATCAACAGGAGAAATGCCATGTTCAGCCATTTGACCTTTTACTAAGTCTGGCTGTGCTGTTTCTTTATCCATTTTATTAAGAGCTACAATTATAGGAACCCCAGATTCTTTAGCAAGTTTAATTACCTCAAGAGTTTGAGGTTTAACTCCATCATCTGCAGCTACAACAATAACTATAATATCTGTAACATCAGTACCACGTTGACGCATCTGAGAGAAAGCAGCGTGACCAGGAGTGTCTAGGAAAGTAATTGCTCTACCATTTTGCTCAATTGTATAAGCACCAATATGCTGTGTAATACCACCAGCTTCGCCCTCTGTTACTTTTTCTTTACGAATAGCATCTAATAATGATGTTTTACCATGGTCAACATGTCCCATAATTGTAATAACAGGAGGTCTTTCAGTTGCTTCAGAATCTTCTTCAATATCTTCTTCGACTTGAGTAAACTCATCTTTAGGATCAATTATAGTTACTTCAACGTCAAACTCTTCAGAAAGAATTTCTATTTCATCATTTCCTAAGAAATCATTTTTAGTCATCATCATACCAAGATCAAAAAGAACTTTAATTACTTCAGACATAGGACGTTTAAGTGCTTCGGCAAACTCATAAACACGAATATCTTCAGGAATCTCAACTTGTGTTACTATCTCATCTTCTTGAGTAACTTTTGCATATTTTTTTCTCTTATCACGAGAAACTTTTCTACCACGAGGAGCTTGTTTTTTATTTCCATTTCTACCTGCAGGCTTGGGTGGTCTTGGTTTTCTTTGTTCTTCAGCTGGAAGAGGAGCTCTTTCGGTTGAGTTTAAGTCCAATAAAACAACTTGATTATCCATATCCATAGTGACATCACTCATCGCACCACCAAATATATCTATTCTTTTGCCTTGCTCTTGTTTTTTTGCAGTTGCACTACTTTGCTTAGTTCTTTTCTTTTTAGCTAGCTCTTCTAAAACTTCAGCACTTACTTTACCATAAGAAGAAACTGTAGCTTGTTTTTCAGGTAAACTATAGTTTTCCACTACCTTTGGTTTTTTCTTTTTAACAATTTTAAGACCACTTCTCTTAATTTGACGAGCTACAACTGGTTGAACAACTTTAAGAGGACTTTTTTTGTCTTGTACAATTTTTTCCGCAGCCTTTGGCTCTTCTATTTTCTCAGAAATTTCTTCCACAGGAGCTTTAACTTTTGGAGTCTCTACCTTAGGAATTTCTTCCTTAGTTACTTCTACTTCTGGAATTTCTTCTTTTGAAGTAGTTTTTTGCTCTTGAGAAACTTTTTTCTCAACAGATTTTACTTCAACAGGTGTTACTTCAACAGATTTTGCTTCAACTACTTTTTCTTCGATTGCAGGAGTTTCTTTTTTAAGAGTATCACTTTTTGCTTTAGTAGGTGCTTCGCTTGCGGGTTTAGTTGGTTCAGAAACTGCCTCGCCATTTATTATGAAATTTGCTAATCCTTCAGCTTGCTCCATTGTTACTACGCTCTGTGCCGATTTTACTTCAAGACCCATTTTTTTTGCTTTTTCTAAAACATCTTTAGAAGCTATTCCTAGTTCTTTTGCAATTTCGTGTACTCTAACTTTTTCTATCATCAGCGATGATCTCCTTTAGTTTGTTCGTAAATTTATCTATGTCTCCACTTTTGCATTGTCGCATAAGTGCTTTTAAAACTTTTCTCTCAAGCAAGATACAATTTTCGCATAAATAAAAACTTCTTCCAATGCCTTTGAAGACTTCTATTGAACCATCAATACATTGAAGTCTCAATAGATTACTTTGTGAATCTCTTTCTCTACATGAGATACACATTCGAAGAGGTTGATTAAATTTTTTCGCCATTATATCTAAATCTTACTTTAATTAATAGAGATTATCTCTCTATTATAAGTCCATCGTTATCAAAGTCCAAAGTTTTCACAATAAAATCTGGAAACTTTTGCTTTAACTTGTTTGCAATCATAGCTGAATCTTCATCATATGCCATTGAAAAAAATGTTGACCCGCTCCCTGAAAGAGTGCTCATAAGTGCTCCGCTCTCATATGCAACCTTTTGCACAGAGAAAAGTTCAGGCAAGACTTTCATTCTTGCTTTTTGATGAAACCTATCTTGAGCAGCAAGTTTTAACATTTCCCAATCTTCATTAAAGAAGGCTCCAACAGTTAAAGCTGTATGGGATAAGTTATAAATAGCATTCTCTTTAGAATAAGATTTTGGCAAAAGAGTCCTAGCCTTTGATGTATTAATAGGTTTATTTGGAATTGTAACTATAGCCTTCAAATATTCTGGTAAATGTTTTCTTTGTGAAAAAACTTTATTTTTTTCAACTGTTGCTGCATTAAAACCACCCATTACAGCAGGTGTTATATTGTCAGGGTGTGACTCATAATATAGAGCATGATTTAAGATTCTTCTTTTTGATACTCTTATACCAGCAGCCTCATGCGCACTCGCTATTGCACTTACTATAACAGCAGATGAACTTCCAAGCCCTCTAGACATTGGAATTTGGTTATAAAATGTAAACTTAAAGTTTTGTTTTTTCTGAGTTAGTCTATTGTAATGATCATTAAATATACTAACAAAAAGATTATTACCTTTAAGTCTTGGATTATTTTCACCCTCACCTTTAATACTTACACTAAAGAATTTAGATGCATGAAACTCTACTTTATTTCTTAAATCTACTGCTAAACCTAAAGAATCAAATCCTGGTCCTAGATTAGCACTTGTTGCCGGTACATTTATTATCAATTATTTTCCTATCCAAGAGCCCCTATACTATATAAAGGCGCTGCTGTTGTACTAAACTTATTATAATCAAGTACATCTGGGAGTTTAAATTCCATACTTGGTACTATTTCTAATTTTTGAGTTTTTATTTCTGATGAAACTTTAACGAAATATAGCTTTCCAATCGCTTTTATTGGTCTATTATTATTAAAATAAAAAGCATCTGTTGCAAAAAGTGGTATATTTTTCAAGACACTAAGTGATTTTAAGAAAATATATGCAACTTTAATTGCCATAAAGCTTCCCGGTCCATTTGCATAAAAAAGTTTTTCAACATTATAATCTTTCAAAATTTTATCAAATATCTTTGGTAAAACTTCGGAACTTTTTTCTTCACTTTTAATAACGTTTATGAGTTTATTATTTTCATATACTCCAAGTTGGATAGGGGAAGAAAGAGCGACTAGAACAAGGTCAACTGATTTATGCATATGCTTTTTCTAACTCAGCTGTTTTTTCACCTACAAGTTCAATAACTTCATAATTTTCAGGATTTTTCAAAAGTTCTACAGTTAGTTTGTGATTTAAGTCATGACTTCCAGCCATCGCTTCATAGTTACCTATAAAGTTCATACCAATTAGGCACATATCACCAATAGCATCTAAAATTTTATGCCTAACAAACTCATCTGGAAATCTCAAACCTTCAGGATTTAAAATCTTTTTATCATCTAATACAATAGCATTTTCTAAAGTACCCCCAAGAGCCAAACCTTTTGAACGCAAATATTGGACTTCATGCAAAAAACCAAATGTTCTAGCTCTTGCTATCTCATTTTTGTAGCTTTCTTTTGTAAATTCAAGTACATATTCTTGTTTATTGATTACTGGATGAGCAAACTTAATTGTAAAATCATATTTTAAATCTGGAGAAGGAGATAGTTTTACATACTTTTCACCCTCTTGAACTATTATCTCTTTTTTTATACGCATAATTTTTTTAGGTTTATCTAGTTCTTGGATTCCAGCTTCATCCAATAACATACAAAAACTTGCACTACTTCCATCCATCACAGGTACTTCATCAGAGTCTACAATAACTTTTAAATTATCAAGTCCGTAAGCATATACAGCTGAAAGCATGTGTTCTATTGTAGAGATAACTACTCCATTTTTACCTATCACTGTTGCCATTCTAGTATCTACAACATTTTCTGGTGTAAGGGCAATTGCAACATCTACATCACTTCTGTAAAAAACGATTCCACTATTGGATTCCAATGGTTCTAGCCTTAGACGAACTGGTGTTCCTTTATGTAAGCCAATACCAACTAACTCAACAGATTTTTTAATTGTAGTTTGATACATCTAAGTCATTTCCTTTAATGAAGCTATTCCAATAAGCAAAAAAGATTTCATCTTTTAGCTTCTATCTATAATTTTTTTAGCATCATTAATAATGTTACTAATATTTAATCTAATCCAATCTTTATCCATCCACTCTGCTGGACGGACTTCAATACCTTGAACTAATACACCAAAATGTAAATGGTCGCCCATAGCATAACCACTTTTGCCTGTATTTGCTATATTTTGCATAGCTTCAGTAACTTCTCCTCTATTTACTTTTAGACTAGAGCAATGTCCATAAAGAGTATAAAGTCCAAGACCATGATCAATAATTGGCATATTTCCATAAATACCATTAACATCAGCAAAAACTACATTCCCGCTATTTTGCGGCTTAATTTGAGCTTGTGCTATACTTGCCAGATCAAGACCTAAGTGGTATGATTCACTAACCGGTTTACCTTTATAAGAATACTTTCTGTGATCTCCAAATGTAGCAACAACTTGGGCATTCTTAAGCGGATACATTTTAGTAATTTTAAAATCACTAATCATTTTATCTGAAACTTTAGAAGTTATATCATGAATCAGTTTTTCATTTTTAGCTCTTACAACTTCATTTATAACTATAAACTGTTCTAAAGGCTCTTGAATCCCTTGAGTCTCAACAAATTTTTCTGCAAGTTGAGCTATTTTACCATTTAAAAAACTATCGCTTAATTTCATATTTGAAATTCTATATTTATTTTCTTTTAAATAAAGTGGTACATAATTTGTTGCAGTATTTCCTGCATAATCTTTTGCTACTACCGTTGCTTTAAAATTAGACTCAGTAATAGGCCAGGCTAATAAAGAGATATAATAACCTTCTTTATAAAAAGGTTGTGCTTTAAATTGTTTATCAAAATTTGTTTGAATATAAAAGTCTTTTAAGTTATCGTCACTTACTTTAAAGACAACAAGGGCTGCACCACCTTTTTTTATTTTATATGAATGACTAACTATTGTTAGTTCTGGTCTTTTTTTATCGATTTTAAGTCCAAATTCTTTTATTGAAGTATTACCTTTTAAAAAATTCCACTTACTTGCATCTGTTGCTTGAACTATAATCTTAATATCTTTATCTTTCATTGCATATGCGCTTCTTGGTGGTTCTACTTCTATAACAAGAGAATCCTTAGCTGCCATAAATTTTTCTTTGTATAAAACATTTTCACCATTTTTACTTTTTAGAACAACAGTATAAAATTTAACACCACTGTCATCATCTATCTCAATTTTAAGTGGTTTTTTTAAATTCCAATAACCGTTAGAACTCATATTTATATTTGGACCGACTCTTTCAAACATTGAAGATGTGTATATATATACTGCAGCTGCAATTATTAAAACAAATATCAACTGAATGCCTAACGCAGACTTATTTTTTTTTATCAAACTATATTTCCTTGTAAATTAATTTTAAAACTTCATATTCATTATCTGCATCCAAAAGCACTGACAACTCTACATAAGGAAGTTTTAAAGATTCTATTAAATGTTCTTCCAAATCTTCACACACACAACCACTTGATTTTATATCATTATTAGATATAAAAAAAACCGCCGCTTTTGCATTATTTTTAAGAACCATATTTTTTAGCATTATAGATTTTAATCTTAAAGCAGAAAGAGTAGTTGATTTCAATACAGAATCACTACACATTTTATGATTTGCACCACACTCTATTAATTCTTGTGCCATAGCAAAAATTGTACCATTGACTTCGGTGTTTGTAAAGCCTTTAGTCTCAAGTAACAGCCCTCCATAAAGGGCTGTTGCCATCTTTGGATTTATTTTTATATTTAAATATTTAAATAAATCATATAGCTCAATACTGCCATTTTTTAACTCTATCACAAAATCTGCAGATTCAGTTTTAGAACTTTTTATTTTTTCAAACCATGGTAAAAAAGATAATCTATTACTTATATTTTTTGTTTGGCAAACTAAAGATACTTTTTTATGTAACCTAAGAATGTATGTATACAAGGCACTAGCCCCACTTAAGTACTTGGCATCTACGACTATCATAACATATTTTGCGTTATCAATTCTATCTAATATATTTTTCATACTACTCTCATAATTATAAACTATTTTTTGTTCATCTTATAAACATATGCCAAAACTTCAGCAACAGCGGCGAACAATTCTTCAGGTATTGGCTTATCAACTTCAACATCAGCATATAAACTTCTAGCTAGTGGAGGATTTTGAACAATATGAACACTATTTTCTCTAGCTATTCTTTTAATCTGTTGAGCCACCTTGTCCATTCCTTTTGCAATAACAACAGGAGCTCGTTTTGACTCTTCATACTTTAAGGCAACTGCATAGTGAGTTGGATTTGTAATTACAACATCTGCATTTGGAACTTCAGCCATCATTCTTTTTGATGACATTTCCATTTGCTTTTGACGAATTTTACCTTTTATTAATGGATCTCCCTCCATATTTTTCATCTCATCTTTAATTTCTTGCTTACTCATTTTAAGCCCATCAAAGTATTGTTTTCTAACAATTATAATATCAATAAGAGCAAATACAAATATAATAAAAAGCATTACTACAGCTAAAATAATGGACTTATCCACTAACCAACCTAGCTGTTCTCTAAGACTAAATAAAGCTACTGCAGGAAGTTCAAGTATGAAATAAAAGAAAAATATAAAACCTACACCTAATGTGCTAAATGACTTAAAAGTAATCTTTACACCTTCTATAAGTTTTTTCATAGAAAAAAGATTTTTAGTACCCTTTAGAGGATCAATCTTTTTAAAATCTGGCATTATTGCTTTAGTTGTAAAAAGAAATCCAAACTGGGCAAGTGCTGCTATTACACCAGCTACAGCAACTGAGAGAGCTAAAGGCATAATTATCAAAAGAAATTCTTTTATGGTTACAATTGCAATATCGAGCATAAATAATTTATCAAGAGGTGTACCAATAAGTGAAAAATAATATTTAAATAATATAAATATATGAGAAGCCATATATGGAAAAAGCATTAAAATGGCTAAAATAGCCACAAAAAGAGTAATAACTCCAGAAGTATCTTGAGACTTCGGAACATTCCCCTCTTTTCTAGCGTCTTCTATCTTTTTGGGGGTGGGTTCTTCTGTTTTTTCAGCATCATCAGCCATCTATTATAACTTTAATCCATTTTCATTGATAAGTCTATCCAATTAGCTTGGTGGATTAATGAACCGCTGCTTATTGCATCTACTCCGCTTTTTGCATAAGATTCTATTGTATAAAGTGAAATATTTCCACTTGCTTCTAAAAGTATATGAGGAAAGTTTGCATCTCTATAATATACTATTTCAGATATTTGTTCTGGAGTCATGTTATCACACATAACAATATCAGCCCCACTTTGCATCGCTTCTTTTGCTATTTCAAAACTTTCAGCTTCTACTTCTATTTTTGCTGTGAAAGGAATTTGTTTTCTTGCTTTGATTATATAACTCTTTAAATCTTTAATAGTCTTTAGATGCGTATCTTTTATCATTAAAGAATCATCCAACCCCATACGGTGATTTACAGCACCACCTGTTCTTGTTGCATATTTCTCAAATACTCTTAATTGTGGTCGAGTTTTTCTTGTATCTAAGAGTTTAACTCCGTATGGCTCAATAATATTGACATATTTTCTAGTCAATGTAGCGATGGAACTAGCGTGTAATAACATATTTAGAAGTGTTCTCTCAATTCGTAAAAGGGTATGTGAATCTCCACAGATTGTAGCAATAACATCACCTTTTACAAACTCTTCTGAATCATTTTTTAACCATGTAATATCAAAATTTTCTAAAGAAGCTAAAACATCTATATACTTTTGACCAGCTACTATTCCATCACTCTTTGCAATAATTTTTGCACTTGCATCTATGCTTGGCTCAACAAGAGCATATAAATCTCCACGGCCTATATCTTCTGCAAGTGTATCAATAACAAATTTTTCTATCATAATGCCAACATTCTCTCTAACGCAATTTTTGCCCACTTTTGAGTTTTCTCATCTACAAAGATTTCATTAATTGGTTCACCATCATCTATTGACTTAAGAGTAAGATAAACATCTTCAAGAGTAGTTTCATTCATAGTAGGACATTCAGGTTTTGTTGAAGAGAGTACATAAGTATTTTTCTTTCTTAAACGATTTACCATATTAAACTCTGTTCCAACAGCAACTTTTTGATCTTCTGGAAGTTCTGCAATATACTTTATAAGTTGAGAAGTTGAACCTACGTAATCAGCCATATCACATATAGCAGGATCACATTCAGGGTGTACAGCTATCAAGATGCCAGGATATTTTTTACGATAAAAACTTATATCTTCTACTGTAAAAAGCTGATGAACTGAACAAAAACCATTGTAACAGATAACATCTGCGTCATTTGGATTTGTTCCATCACCAATAACACAAGATTTAAGCCCCATCTGGTTTGCTATATTTTGACCCAAGCATCTGTCTGGAACAAAAAGAATTTTTTTACCCTCTTGTAAAGCGGTAGTAATAATTTTTTTAGCATTTGAACTTGTACAAACCATTCCACCCATTTCACCAACTTTAGCTTTTACATCAGCATTTGAGTTAATATATGTAATGGGTAAAATATTTTCTTTTGTTATGCCGTTATCCTCTAAGAACTTCACAGAGTCATCATAGTACATAGAATCAATCATCCTAGCCATCGCACAACAAGCGACTTTTGGCATAAGTACTCTCTTATTTGGAGAAAGCACTTTAACACTTTGTCCCATAAATCCAACACCACAAAAGACAACAAATTCAGCTTTGTCATCCCTGGTTCTAATAGCAAGCTCAAGTGAGTCACCAGTAATATCTGCCATATCAAAAACTTCATCTCTTTGATAAAAATGTGCTACAAGAGTTACACTTAACTTATTTTTTAATTCAATAATTTTTTGCTTTAATTCTTCATTTGTAAACTTCAACAAATAGCCTTTAATATATATAATTTGGTAATTATATCGAATTTTATATACTTATAACTATATGTAAAGTAAAATGACATAATTAATATATAAGGTATTTAATGGAATTTTTATTTAACACGAACGTAGAGTTTTTTATAGCCGCTTATTTAGTTGGTGGTATCCCTTTTGGTTTACTAATTGCAAAGCAATTTGCAGGTGTAGATGTAAAAGCAAGTGGTAGTGGTAGTATTGGTGCAACGAATGTACTAAGAGTTGTTAAAGAGACTAATCCTTCTTTGGCGAAAAAACTTGGAGCAGCAACTTTACTTCTAGATGCGTTAAAAGGTATTATAGTTTTAGTAGTTGCTTATTTTGCTGGTATGAGTGAATCAACACTTTGGGGCATCTCTGTTCTTGCTGTTATTGGTCACTGCTTTAGCCCTTATCTAGGTCTTGCTGGTGGAAAAGGTATCGCAACTGGAATGGGAGTTATGATGTTTATGCTTTCTATAGAAACAATTATTGCATTTATAGTATGGGCTATTGCCGCAAAAACTATACGTATATCATCGATATCTTCACTTAGTGGTGTGGCTGCTCTTTTAATAGCGAGCTTTTATATACATCCAGAGATGACACATTCTCCAGTTGTATTTATAGTTTTTATACTTTATTACAAACACATTCCAAATATAATTCGTCTTTTTAAAGGTGAAGAAAAAAGAGTAGTATGATAATTCATATAGAAGATTTAAAATTTCAATGTATTATTGGAATTTTAGATTTTGAAAGAGTAACACCACAAGATGTAATTATCAATATTAAGATTAACTATAAATATGAAAATGACTTCATAAACTATGCAGAAATAGTTGAAATTATCAAAGAAATTATGATAAAAAGTGAGTTTTTTCTTCTTGAAGAGGCTTTAGATAACTTGAATTTAAAGTTAGTTGAAGAATATTTTTCCATTAAAAGCATACAAATAAAGATCACTAAACCATCTATATTACCCGACTGTAAGGTCTCTGTAAGTAATACGTACGAACTAGATTCTTAATCGTAAATTAAATATTTATTAAAAAAAGTTGAATAAAACTTTAAAGTTAGCTAAAATTATGATATCATTCCGCCAAAATATTGACTTATAGGACATAATTAATGCGTATTCTTATTATTGAAGATGAAGTAACATTAAACAAAATGCTTGCTGAGGGACTAAAAGAATTTGGTTACCAAAGTGATGTAGTAGAGACACTTAAAGATGGTGAGTACTACTTAGACATTCGTAACTACGATTTAGTCCTAATGGACTGGATGCTTCCAGATGGAAATTCTATAGACATAATTGGTGATATTAAGACTAATACTCCAAAAACTGTTGTAGTAGTTTTATCTGCAAGAGATGATAACGAAAGCGAAATAGAAGCTCTTAGAAGTGGGGCTGATGACTATATCAGAAAACCTTTTGACTTTGATGTTCTAATCGCTCGAATTGAAGCTCGCCTTCGTTTTGGTGGAAGCAACATTATAGAGATTGAAGACTTAACAATCAATCCTGAAGAAGAAAAAATAACTTATAAAGAGCAAGAGATTGAGCTTAAAGGTAAACCTTTTGAAGTTCTTACTCACCTAGCTCGTCACCGTGATCAAATTGTTTCTAAAGAACAACTTCTTGACGCAATCTGGGAAGAACCTGAGTTAGTTACTCCAAACGTAATTGAAGTTGCTATTAATCAGATTAGACAAAAAATGGACAAACCATTAAATATCACTACTATCGAGACTGTTCGTCGTCGTGGTTACCGTTTCTGTTTCCCTAAAGAAATAAACTAATTAAGTTAGCCCCCTTGGGCTAATTAATGGATATTAACATGCTCGTAAAAAGAAGTATTAGAAAAAGTTTTCTAATTAAGCTTATCTTCGCCTCTGCATCCCTAATCTTTGTGTTTTCATCTTTTTTGTACCTTTATATTGAAAGTTCCATATATGATGAGAAACATGATGAACTAATTAAATATGCTAAAAAAATCGCTAATAACCAATCACTTATTCAAATTGATTCCGACACACCAGATACTGTTCTTGGTATTGAAATTGAAATAATCCAGATTAATAAACTTAATAAAAATATAGATTTATATGAAAATACAGAAAAAAAACGTACCTATTTAACTCTTATATACCCTTTTAATTTTGATGAACTTAGTTATCTAAAAATCACAAAAGATATAACCCCTACAAAAAAACTTTTGGCTAAGATACTTCGTTCTATATTTATAATAAATATATTAGGCTTTGTACTTGTTATAGTGTATGCAATTACACTTTCTAAGATGTTAATTACTCCAATACAAACTATTAGTTCAAGACTATCTAATATGAATGAGCATCTGATGAGACCAATTAAGGTTAAAGAACTACCAGAAGAGTTTGAACCTCTTGGAAGTACTATCAATCATCTAATTGCTAGAATACAAAACTTTGTAAAGTACCAAAAAGAACTTTTTATAGGGACTGCTCATGAGTTAAAAACTCCACTTGCTGTAATAAAACTAAAAAATCAAGTTACTCTTATAAAGAAGAGAAGTCCTGAAGAGTATATAGATGCACTAAAGGTTACTAACAAAACTATTGATGAAATGAACATAATAGTCTCAAATATACTTAACATTGGTCGTCAAGAAGGTGCTCATTTTGAGAAGCCGGTAGAGGTTGATGTCATCTCCTTCTTACGTGAAAAAGCAAATGATTTTAAACTTCTAGCTGAAAATGATGGGAAAAGACTTCAGATGTATTTTGAGCCAAATGGGTTTATGGCTACACTTCAAACATCTTTATTAAATCAAATAATTCAAAACTTTTTGCAAAATGCACTTAAATTTACTGAAAAAAACAAATCAGTTACACTAAGAAGTTCTCAAAGTGAGTTCGGATTACT
>JBLIEY010000068.1:0-14413 GCA_047633475.1 Sulfurimonas sp. | reverse complement strand
ACTTTGTTTTTCAAAAAAAGAAGATATTAAAAACTCTTTTAACTCATCTTGTAGATTAATATCTGGCTTTATTAATGTGTCTATCTCTATGCCTAAACCAACATATTGCGTAGAACTTTTTTTAGCAATACTTAGAGCTTGAATAATTATGCCATCTAATTTTTCTCTCTCACCACTTGATGTTTTTTCATCTTCTACATCTTGTAAATCATTTTTTGATTCGTTGTAAATATATGCTTTTAGTTTACCTTTTTCATCAGGCTTAACTTTTGATTCACTCTCTTTTTCATCACTCTCTCCTCCATCATCTTTTTGCTCTTGCTTATAAAGAATCTCATAAACTTCTTCTACACATTTGTCTTTTAGGTCATCATCGAAGAGTTCATCGCGAGGCATCTCTCCTATGTTTTTAAAACCTGATAAGATGTTATTAACAACTATATCGCAACTTTGATTCCAAATATAGCTATCTCTAGTTCTTTGCCTATATGGATGTTTTAGTGCAATGTGCAAAAGTGTATGTGCATACAAATATGTAAGTTCATCATTTGTATAAGAAGAGAGTTTATCTAAGTCTACTTCTATTTTAGAGCCATTTGTCTCAAACGCACTTTTGTCATTTTCTTTAAAAGTTGTCTCTATAGATAGTGCTAAAACTGAGAGAAAAGGATGGTTAAACAAAAAGTTTATTCTAACTTTTTGAAATATTGTATCAAATGATGTATTCGCCATACTTCTCTAACCACTCTTCAAAAGACTCAAGGTTGCAAATGTTCTCATCTTTTATGAGTAAGTCTTTTATAAGCATAACCGCAAACTCTACAGGCAAATGCTTTGAATAAGCAAATATATTATTTGCATCTATACCTTGAGTATACTTTTCAACAATAGCTGCGCATAAAGCATAAAGTGCACTCGGTTCATTAGGAACTATTTCACTTTTACCTTCTAAGATAGCATCTGTATCCGGAAGTGTTTTATAAACCTTTACAAAAGATACAAATTCAATCCCAGCGCCATAACCTACAGTCCCATATACTATGGGATAAATAGAATTGACTTCTTTAGTAGTAGCTAATATATTTGAAAGCATACTCCATGCTCGTGGTGTACAAAAAGCTGGATTTGTTTCATGTGATTTTGGTACTTCTGAGCTTAATAAATCAGGACGAAATCCTAAAAAACCAACAACAAAAGGATGAATACTGTTTTTTATCGCCCATGCTTTAAAGTCATCATACCTTGCTTCTAAAACAAAATGCACCATTCTATTTATAAGTGGAGATGGAAGTTTAAAGACTATACCTTTATCATCTATCTTATTACCAGCACAGATGATTCTCCAGCCCTTTGGCATAGTGTATTCACCTATTTTTCTATCAAGAACAAGTTGGTATATCGCGGCTTGAACAGAGAGTGGAGCAGAGTTTAACTCATCTAAAAATAGTATGCCCTCAGAGTCTGCATCTGTTGGTAAAAAAACTGGCGGCATCCATTTTGTTTGCCCGTTTGATATAGTAGGAATTCCTCTCAAATCAACTGCATCTAACTGTGAGAGTCTTATATCTACTATCTCAAGATTACTCTGTTTTGCCAGTTCATTTACAATATATGATTTACCAATACCAGGACTTCCATGTATAAAAACAGGAGTGTCAGTTTTTATCAAGGTATCTAAATGTTTATATAGCTCTGTAGTTCCAATGGAAGGTGTTATCATCTCGACTCTTTATGATAATTTAACATCTTTTAAGATGCCAATCAAGTCATCATTTAAAGTGTTTATTTTTTTGATAACTGCATCTCTGTTATCCTCACTAAGAGCAAACCTAGACTCTATAAACTCATAGATGCTAATGCTGTCTGCATAGATACTTTGCATCAGATCTTTTTTGATTTTATCTTCTACTATTCCCATCTCTATGCACTCATCCAATTCTCATGAGTATGACCTTTTTTCTTAAAGTTTATTGCATGATTCAGTGCTTCTTCAAAGACTTTTGTATTAAAGTCACTACCAATATTTTGTAAAATATCTTTATAGACAATCTCACCATCTTTATTGATTATAAAAATAGATTTAGCGCAGATTTTTTCATTTATATACACACCAAGCTTTAGACTAATACTTTCAAAATCCATTGAACTATAATCTTTATTTACTTTATATGAATAAATATCTGATGATACTAAATAGATATTTGCTTTATCTCTATATCTATGTATTAGGTTGTTAATCTCATCATTCAAAGAGTGGCTAAATGGTAAAGTCATGATAACTTGCACTTTATCGGCCATCATTCCTATTACTTTTTCTTTGTTATTTAGCATTTTTAACTTTACAGCGGGAGCTTCACTGCCAACTTCTCTTTGCTTTTTTTGTAACTCGAATTTTTCTCCACGTTTTATTACATGCATCATACATCCTTAGATAGTTTATACTTTATATACATTTTATATACCTTTTGATTTAGAGGAACAAAATATGTATAGAATATTTACATTAAAATAAAGGAGTTTTATATGGCAGTTATGATTACAGATGAGTGTATCTCTTGTGACGCGTGCGCACCAGAGTGTCCAGTTGCAGCAATTTTAGAAGAGGATAATGTAAAAAATCCTAAAGATGGTATTTTATATATTAAGCCTGAAAGTTGTGTTGAGTGTGTAGGTCATGCGGATGAACCTAGATGTGTTGAAGCCTGTCCAACAGAGGGAGCAATCGTTTGGGACATGCCATATACTATGGAGTTTAATGAGTACTACAAAGAGGGGCACGAAGAGGGAACATATAGTATTCGTGAGCACAAGAAAAAAGGTTTAATGTTACCAGAACAAAAAGAGCAAACTTTTATTGCTGATATAGCTATGAGTGATAGAAAAGAACAAGCTAATATAGGTAAATGGTAGAAAGATGGCGGTTATAATCACTGACTTATGCATAAATTGTGACGCTTGTATAGAAGAGTGTCCAGCTACTGCAATAGTAAGTGCTGATGATTCTCCACTAGAAGATGCAGAGTTTACATATGTAAAACCTGAGAAGTGTATAGAGTGTGTAGATGCAACTGTACCAAAATGTGCTTACGTATGTCCTACTGAGGGCTGTATAGTATGGGATATGCCTTATACTGCGGAGTATAATGACTATTATTTAGATGCTCAAGAAGATGGTAGATACAAAATTCGTGTTCATAAGAAAAAAGGAATTTTTTCTCCCCAGAATCAACCAAGACCTTTCAGAGAAGATATAAGTATAGAACAAAGAAAAGCCTCAATGGCAGTAGAAATATAAAAAGAGATTCCTAATCTCTTTTTATTAGTAATAACCACAACAATACTCGCTACAATTCGTATAAATTAAAAGGCACAACAATGAAAATAGCTATACCGGTAAAAGACGATAGTTTAGCATTCTTTTCAAATGCGGGACATACTCCAAAATTTGCAATTTATGATATGAATGGAACAGGAATGTTTGTCTCATTTAAACTAGATACTATCAAGAATAATCCAAGAACAGATATTGACCACAATGATGAAAATCACACTTGTGCTCATGATGGTGACGACGCAGAACATATTGCACAACATAACAAAATGGGTGCAGTTTTAGATGAATGTGACTATATTGTTCTAGGACGTGCTTGTAAAAATACGGCAAAGAGCATGGGTGCTCATGATGTAAAAATAGTAAAGTACTCAGGTGACTCTACTCAAGCAGAAGTAATCCTTAAAGAAGTCTCTGCAAAATTTAAACGATAACTTCACACACCCCAAGTTTTCATGCTTTTGCATGAAAACGATCTACAAATCTCACTACTTTTTTTCTTAAAAATTACTCTTTTTCTTATTCCATGGAACGCTTTATGAATTATAAATTTCAAGATATTAACTAAAAGGAATTTATATGAGTTGTTCAACAGGTGGATGTGGCACAGCAAGCGATACAGGATTTGATCCCAATAATCCAGAAGCGATGGCCATACAAGAAAAAATCAATTCTCATCCTTGTTACAGCGAAGGTGCTCACCAGCACTATGCTAGAATTCATGTTGCGGTTGCACCTGCATGTAATATTCAATGTAATTACTGTAATAGAAAATATGACTGTTCAAACGAGTCACGCCCAGGTGTTACTAGTGGTAAGCTCTCAGCCCAAGAAGCAGTAAAAAAAGTTTTATATGTTGGTGGTGAAATTCAACAACTCTCAGTAGTTGGAATTGCAGGACCAGGAGATGCACTGGCAAATCCTGAAAAAACATTTGACACTTTTAGAATGTTGCAAGAAAAAGCGCCAGACTTGAAACTTTGTTTATCAACAAATGGTCTAAGAATCGCTGATTATATAGACGAAATTGTAAAATACAATGTTGACCACGTTACTGTAACTATAAATACTATTGATCCAACTGGTGAAATTGGAAGTAAAATCTACCCATGGGTTCACTGGAATCATAAAAAAGTTTTTGGTGTAGAGGGAGCTAAAATTCTTCTAGAGAAACAACTAGAAGGTATTAAGATGCTAACAGATAGAGGTATTCTTGTAAAAGCAAACTCAGTACTAATCCCTGGTGTTAATGATAAAGACCTTCCAAATGTAGCTAAAAAACTAAAAGAGATGAATGTCTTTTTACATAACATTATGCCTCTTTTATCTAGTCCTGAATTTGGTACCAAGTTTGGTTTAGAAGGCGTACCAAGTGCAACTGACCAAGAGACTATGGCTGCACAAGAAGCTTGTGGAATGAACATGAAACTTATGAGTCATTGTCGTCAATGTCGCGCAGATGCTGTTGGTCTTATTGGTGAAGATAGAGGTGATGAGTTTACACCAGAAGCCTTTGTTGGAATGAGTTTTGAAACATTAGAAGAGAAGTACAATATAAAATCTCGTGTGAAAAAGCATGAAGCAATAGAGAACTGGCGTACACATCTTGAAACTGCTAACAATCGCATCAAAATTGAACAAGCTAGTAAAGAAGAGTTAAGCTCAACTGGTGAGACTAAACTTGTAGCTATAACAACATCGGGCGAAGGTATGATAAATATGCACTTTGGTTCAGCACAAGAATTTTTAATCTACGAAGTTGGTGACAAAGCTATCAAATTTGTAATGCATAGAAAAATTGAGAGTTCATACTCTGGAATCGATTATGGTGATGACTACAATCCAATACAAGAGATAAAAACATCGCTCAAAGATGTAGATATTCTTTTAACTGCCAAAATTGGGGAATGTCCTATGAATGATTTAAACGAGATAGGTCTTATTTGTGATGATTCTTATGCAAACGAACCAATAGAAAAGTCAGTATTCCACGCTGCTGGAAAACACTTTTTTGATAATGAAAAAGAGCTGGGTTAAAACCTAGCATCTTCTGCGGAATGCTTTATGAATATATCTTAGTAATAAACCAACTAAGGTGACAAAAATGGCGATAATCAATGACACAACTCTTAGAGACGGTGAACAAGCTCCCTATGTCGCATTTAACACAAAAGAAAAACTAAACATAGCAAAGCTACTTTATGAATCTGGTGCAGATGAACTAGAAGTTGGCATCCCTGCTATGGGACAAAAAGAACAAGAAGACTTAAAAGAGATACTTGCATTAGAGCTTCCACTGCGCATTATGAGTTGGAATCGTGCGACTATGAGTGATTTAGAAGCTTCCATATCTTGTGGACTTAAAGCAGTTGATCTTTCTATACCAGTTTCACAAACACTTATTGATGTTAAATTTAACGGAGATAGAGAAAAACTATTTAGAAACCTTGAAGAAGTTGTAAAAACAGCAAAAAGAGAAGGTCTTTTTGTTTGCATCGGTGGAGAAGATTCTAGTAGAGCTGACAATGAATTTTTAAGAGAGCTTATGCGTCTAAGTTCTTCTTTTGGAGCTGATAGGTTTAGATATTGTGACACTATTGGCATCTTAACTCCACATAAAACTTATGAAAACATATCATACTTAGCATCTAATAGCTCACTAGATATAGAGATGCACACTCACAATGACTTCGGTATGGCTACGGCCAATTCTATCGCTGGTTTAGAAGCTGGAGCAATCAGCGCAAACACTACGGTTATAGGACTTGGTGAGAGAGCAGGAAATGCATCTTTTGAACAAGTGCTTATGAGCTTAAAACATCAGTTTAAAGAAGACAGAGAAATTCATGCTACTAAACTAAATGAACTAGTTCAAACTGTATCACTAGCTGCAAATAGACCAATATGTAGCTCAAGACCAATAGTTGGAGCAAATATTTTCTCTCATGAGTCTGGCATCCATGTAAATGGTATGATTAAGAACTCAAGTTCATATGAACCTTTTGAACCTGAAGAAATTGGTAGAGAAAGATTTTTTCCTATAGGAAAGCACTCAGGGACTTCAACCTTACTTTACCACTTAAATGCAAGTGGAATCAAACCTATTGCAAAAAGAGTCAAAAAGATACTTCCTTTAGTTAGAGAGATTGTTACAAACAGAAAAGAAGTTCTTAATCCTCAAGAGTTAAAAGATTTGTACCTATGTTCATAGGTTGGATAAGAACTAAGAGCTTTAATGAGGACCTAGAACTCTTTGGCACTTCTTTTACTATAGATAAATCCTTAGTAAGCAAAACATTGGAGCAAGATCAGTCTTTGTGTTTTGGTGCTTATGATGCAGATAAACTAGTAGCCTTTATCTCTGCTTATGAGTTAGATGAGAGCTATATAATAAACAACTTTTACTATTTAGATGAAATAGATGAAGATGCAAAAAGAAGACTAGTTAAACTTTTGCTAGATAACATAAACAAAGATGACAAAACCATACTATTTATGTCGAAAAAAAGTGAACTACAACTCTTCTTAGAATTTGACTTTGATAAATTTGCAAAATTTAAAAAGGCACTTTACAGTGGTGAAGCCGTAGCCTTTAACTTTTCTAGCGCTAACTCTAAAAGCATTAGTAATGAGAACTACATATCTGTTATAAACTCTATAGATAAAAGAGCTTATGGTGAGAACAGGCTAGCTTATGCAAAAGATGTGCTTTTTAAAAACTCATCTCTTGTTTTATCTACGCAGGTAGGATACCAACACTCTTACGCTATAAACAAAACTCTAGTAAAGATATCTCCATGGATTATGCAAGATGCAGCATACTCAGATGCAGAGAAGATGCTAAGAGGGGTTATTTATCATAGAGGATTAAAGAGACTATTTGCTTTTGTACCTAGCGGGGTTAAAGAGATTACAGATTTGTATGCATCTTACAAGTTTGATATGAGCAATGAGTATGTACTACTATACAAAAACGAAAAACCAAAAATCAACCTAGAGATGCTCTATGCATTTTAATAAAACAAAATTAAGGAAATTAAGATGGCACTAACAGATGAACAAAAAGAGATAAAAAAGAAGTTTGCTAAGTCCAAAAGAATAGTTACTGAGTTTGCAGGGGAGATGCACGATATAGTTGAAGACACTATATGGACAGACTATGTGAGACTTCCTGAGCTTAGCGAAAGAATAGCAGAAGCAATGAAAGATGTAAATGATTTCAAAGCTCAACACGACTTTTTAAAATAAGGAAAAAGATTATGGAGGTTGCTCATAATAAAATCATATGTGATTGTGGTTCAAAGACTGTTTCGAAAGCAGTAGAGATTTTAAAGGCTACTGACCTTCCATACAAAAAAGCAAAAAAACTCGTCACTGAATGTAATAAGACATGCTGTAGAAGACCATTGATGGCACTGTTTAATATGATAGAATTTGGCGAGATAGATTATGAAGAGATAGATTTTTTAATAGATCAAATGAACAATAGATAAGGTAATCAGATGCAAGACAGATTAAAAGAATTTTCAAAATGGATTAGAGATAGTGGTCTTGGTTCAAAAATACCTTCAGATATTGATAAATTAAAAAATTTATCTGTTTTAGACTTAACAAAATCAAAAATAAGAGAACTCCCAGAGTCCATATCTTCTTTATCAAATTTAACAGTTTTGAAGATATCTGGAAATAGATTGAAAAAATTACCACAAAGCATCGGAGAGTTAAAAAAACTTAGAAATATGCAATGTGAAAACAACCTAATAGAAGAGTTACCCTCAAGTATAGGTATGCTTGATTCACTCGTTATACTAAACCTAAACGGAAATAGGCTCACTCAGCTACCTGATGAATTTTATAATTTAACTAAACTTACAAGATTAACCATAGCCGCAAACTCGTTAACTTCTATCTCACCAAAGCTACAAAACTTACGCTCTTTACTTTACTTTTCTTTAGATACAAACAACTTAGATGAGTTGCCAGAAGCATTTTCCAAGATGTCCTCACTATATTATCTTGACCTCTCATATAACAACTTCTCCAAATTGCCTGCATCTATAGGTGAGATTGATGAGCTAGAGACTCTTTTACTAGAGGGAAATGAGATAACTGACCTTCCATCATTAGAAGCTCACGATATGCTTATAAAACTAAATCTAAATGACAATAAACTAAACAAAATAAACTTTGATATTAGCAAGCTAGAAGATTTACAATTACTAAGCCTAGATAACAATGAACTGGAATATTTACCAGATGATATATGCAAACTAAAAAAGTTAAACTACCTAAGTGTAAGTTCAAATCAACTAAAAGAACTACCAAAAGATATAGGAAATCTTGAAAATTTACTTGAGTTAGATATAGATGAAAACAAAATTTCAAAGTTTCCAGAGTCATTTTTCAGACTCAAAAAACTTAAAAATCTTTATATTGAAGATAATGAAGGGCTGGAGATGCCAGACTTAGAAAGTATGAAGTAGTCTAGTTTAACCTTCCATCGTTTGCATAATCTTTTCTATCTGCTCAACTTTTTTTGTATCTATTGGTTTTGCCATACCAACTGCATATAAAGTAGTCATCAAAAAAGTCATAAATATTGCAAAAAACATCATCTTCTTTTTGCCCAAATACTTCTTTATAGCACTAAAATTATAATAAACATGGAAAATTCCAGAGAGTGTTAGTAAAATACCAAATATCTTATGGACTGGATGCATCTGTAGTTGAAACTCAAAACTCCCTAAAACTATCATTAAAATACCTGAACTACTAAGTGCTGCTAAAGAGACCAGCATGGTCAATGAGATAAATTGTCTAAACATTTTTTGCTCCTTCTTTTGTCATAAGTTTTCTGGGTTGTAAAACTCCAAACAGTTTTTTTATTGCACCAAGTTTGCTTTTAGCACTTCTGATAGCTGAAAAATTTGCAATCACGTCACTTAAATAGCCGTAAAAAATTTTTGTGCTTGTCAATCTTTTTTCATGGTTATGGTCTATCATTTTGTGCCTTTTTTATTTATTCTGCAACACTAGATATATACTCAGTGATGAGATCTTTTGGATTTTGCATTTGAAAATCTGGGTAAATTAACATAACTACTCCAAACACTACAGCGACAACTACCAACATAATTAGCTTTTGTTTTAGTAAGCCTTTGAGACCCTTTTTGCTAATTGTTTTATATGCATTGTACGCTTTAAATAGCATAAACAAAACAACTAATACTGAAATAATTATGGCAACAGTATCCATTTTTAACTCCTAAAATTTATTTAACTAATTTTCCATTTAGATAAACATTTGTTTGCATTTCAGTTTCATTTTGGATCCCCTCACCCGCAAAACACATACTAAGAGATTGTTTAGCGTATTTAACTAACTCATCTTTTGGAGCATCACTAGTAACTATTACTTTTGTGATTACATCATCTAGGTGACCATTAGCAGTTGGTGTCATAAAGTTGTCTTGTTGATAGTTAAACTGATGTTCAACTCTATAGTTTTTAATGTCAATACCTTTTTTGTGGTAGTAAGCATTTGCAGCGGTAAGCTGACTCATCAAACAAAAAGAAGTACCAAGTGTAAAATAATCTCGTGAAGTTGGAGCTTTATCTATACCTTCATATCCACGGCTATCATCAGAGTAAAGCTCCCAAGTAGAATAATTTTGAGTTAAAGATTTTGCTCTAATTTTGTGCATATATGGTCTTGAAGCATCTTTGGCTGACTCTGCTATTGCGATTTCGCTAAACTCCATACTACTTGGGAAATTATTCATATCAATTGATAAGTCTTTTTTCACTTCAATTGTTTTCATAACATTATCTAAATCAGGTGTAATATTTGTAATTGTACGACCATTATCTTTAGAGATAGGAGAGGCAACTTTGCCAGGACGTGCTTGAAGTCCAGCCCAATTATCAGAATTTATCTCTATACCTACATCAATTTTTGACTTATTCGCTAAGCCTTCACCTACTGCCCATGCTTTGATTGCCATTGTTTTTAATGCTTTGATTTTTTCAGCTGACTCATTACTTTTTATAAGAATATTTGAAACGACTTTATCTGTATAACCAGACCATTTATCACTCATAGTATCAGACCATCTGAAAAATATTTCTGATTCTATCTTTACTTCTACAACATCAAGACCCATTATCTGCATGCTTCTTTCAACTTGAGTTAAAAGACTCGAAGCAGAACCTGCTGCATAGTATGTTAAAGGATTTGGAGCGCTCTGAGCATGTCCTGCTCCTCCTTCATCACTAACAGCTTCCCATGCACTAAACTTATCTTCTCCAACAGGTTTAACTATTCCTTTTTTTAAAAAGTGAGCATCTTTATTTAAAATATTTTGCGTAGTTGTCATAATATTTTCTGTAATAGCTCCATTTACAGGAGTTGCTTTTGTAGGGGTAAATGTAATAGGTCTAGTAAAATTATCTAATCTTTTTTCAATTTGATAAACTGTTGCATCTTCTTGTGCATCAGTTTGCGCATACAATGCACTTCCTGAGATAAGTAATGTTGCCACTAGTGATAGAGTTTTTAATGAAGTTTTCATAATCCTTTCCTTTATTTTGTTATGTCTAATTATATGAAGAAAGGAGATGCCAAAGATAGGTAGATAAAGTAAAGTTTATGGTAAAAAACGGAAATTAGTTATGAAGTATGTTCTTTAGAGAACCGAGAAGGTGTTAACCCTTCATATCGCTTAAAAAATTTCACCATATTTGTAGGTTCATCAAAAAAGAGTTTTTCAGATATTTTTTCTATTGTTAAATTCTCATCAAGCAAGAGACGTTTAATAAGTAAAATAAGATGTTCATCAAGATACTTTTTAGTGGATTTTCCTAGATACTTATTTACCATATTTGTTAAGGTTTTACTAGAAACATCTAACATTTTTGCATAGTCATTTACATGGAGTGAATAGTTGTGTTTTAAAGAGAGTTTTTTAAACTGCATATATAAAGATTTATCTTTTTTTTCTAAAGGTAGTCTTTGAGAGAGTCTTTGTCTACTTAACTTTAGAATCATAGCTTGTACAAGGGGGCGAAGGATAAGCTCTTTGTATTCATCTATTTGTATACTAAACTCTTTTTCTAAAACCTCAATTAGTTTTAAAACATCATCGTAGATGCTATCTTGGAGTTGTATTTTTGCAGGATAGTAAATATAATCAAATACCTCATACAAAATATTTAAGTCTTCATTTGCAACAAGACGGTTCATAAATGTATCTGTAAAAGAGATAAGATATCCATCATTATCAGGATTGATTTTAAAGTTATGTACTTGGTCTTTTCCTATAAAAAAAACAGTACCCTTAACATAACTATAAGAGACAAAATCCACAGTATGGACACCTTTTCCTTTAGTTACAACAAAGATTGCATTAAAACCTATTCTGTGTGGTTTTTCTATAGCATGGTCAAGTTCTCGTTTGTAAAGCTTTTTCAAACTTGTGAGGTAAAACTCTATTGGTTCTTCACCCTCTTTATCAAACGCTGCATCTACTATAAAAGAATCCATTTTTTTTACTTGCATAATATATTGTAGCAAATTAATCTAGTTCTTTGAGAATAGTTTCAATCATAAAAGCTGAGAATTCTCTACATAGAATATTATAATTGCTTAAAAAAAACCATAATTTAGAGAAACCAAACTTAGATACTCTAAAGTTGTCTATTCTTTAAATGTTGTTCTAAAAAGCTGTTGTGCATATATTTATCACCTAACATATCCATAGAACTTTGATGTATACCTGTCTGTTTTGTGTTGAACTCACTTCCGTTATCTTTTAACTTCTTATAGATGCTCTCATACTCTACTTGCGTAAACTCGCTGGTAGAACTATCTTTAACTATTTGAGCGATTTCTGACATTTCATACTTTGGCATCTCAAAATCACAGTAATACTGATTTAAGCTATTTACACCCCAGTAAGAAAGACCAATAGAGTTGTAAAACTCTAATGATGATGAGACACATAGTATTTTAAATCTATCTATGTTTGTATCTGATTTGATGTTAAATAGTTCAGCTAAAAGTTTGTTAGCAAAACCTTGTTTTCTAAATGCTTTAGGGGTAAACAATCTATGGATAGTAAGATATCTTTTATTGAGAGATAAAGGCTTTTTTTCCAAATAAGTATCTAGATTATCATACATAAAATCTTTACATCTATCCCAAATGATATCATGCGTTAAATCATCAACAACCCATGTTATGTTGTTATTGTGTCTAACTGATCTAGGTAATGATACAGCTGCATCTTCTAAGTATCCCAAGTTCTCTGTTGCTTTGATTAAATTATCACATTCTTGTGTAGTAAGAACATCTAATAATTGAAAAGCCCCTGGAACATTCTCCAAGTCTACTCTTGTTATTTTATGCTTTAAATCTTCATCTAACTTAATCTCATTTTCTATATCATTTGCCCATGTAGGGATAGATGGATTCTGTGCTCCAGATTCTTTGACTACTATGTAAAAACTATTATTCATACTATCCTCTTTGAGTAATTATTTTCACTTGTGTAAATTGTCTATGTCCATCAGGTGAACCATGATAACCAAAACCACTTTGTTTGGAACCTACCCAAGGAGTATCTCCAGCTGATCCTATTCCTTGATTTATTCCAACCATTCCAGATTCCATTTTGTCGGCTATATAATCTACGCTATCTTTTCCATATATAACAGCTCCTAATCCAAAGTCAGAATCATTCGCTTTTGAAATTGCTTCTTCATTTGTATCAAAATGACAAATACTCACAATAGGACCAAATGTTTCTTCTTGAAATATTTTCATATCATTGTTTATATTTGTTATAACAGTTGGAAAAATAAAACCTTGTCGTATTTGTTCCTTGCCAAATATAATTTTTGCACCTTTTTCTACAGCATCTTCGAGTTGTGTTAATATTATGCTTCTTTGCTTTTCGTTAATAATTGGACCTATATCTGAGTCTTCGTCCCATGAACCAACTTTATATAGTTTAGCATATTCAATCACCCTACTCTCAAATACTTCAGCTATTGATTTATCGACAAAAACTCTTTCTGTTGAATTACACATTTGACCAGCATTCTCAAAACTACTTGCTACTGCGAATCTTGCTGCTTTATCAATGTCTGCATCTTTGAGTACGATTAAAGGATCTTTTCCACCTAATTCCATAATCAATCTTTTCAGACCTATTGCGGCATTTTTCATAATGTCTTTACCAGTCTCTTTTGAACCTGTAAACGCGATCAGGTTAACATCTGAATTGACTAAGGCTTTCCCTTGTTTACCATCACCATGAACAATTTGAAGAACATCTTTTGGTAATATTTTATTAAAAAGATCAACATAAGCTTGTGCAATTAAAGGTGTTTCTTCTGATGGTTTAAAGACAACACTATTTCCGGCAACTAATGAAGGAATGATTAACCAATGTGCCATTGCTAAAGGAAAATTCCATGGAGCAATTACAGCGCATACTCCGTATGCATTGTATTGCATTTGAGTTTTCATTCCCGAATTATGAAATATTTGTGTTTTAATTGCTTCTTTTACATCACGTGCTCTATAAGAAACATCATGTGCACATCCTGATACTTCACCAGTTGATCTGTTTATATCTTTCCCCATTTCTTTACTTAAAAGAACGGCTAATTGCTTGATTTCAGGGATTAACTGTTCTGATGCTTTTACTAAAAATTGTATTCTTTCATCAACTGATAATTTTTCCCATTTCTTTTGAGCTATCTTTGATCTTTTGACAATATCATCCATTGTATTTATATTTGTGATTAATACACTACCTATAACTTCTTGATTTACAGGATTATGAGACACTAAAAATTCATTCAACTTTTATACTTTTTCTAATTTATTGATTACTAAGTTTTCTAGTTTGTTTTTTATATTTTTCATAAATGATAGAAAATGCTCTTTTTTCATATGAGCTGCTAGAAGTTCCTTATTTTCCCAAGTTTCTATAAAGATAAAACTATTCGCATCTTCTAGATTCTTATGAAAATCATATTGAATACAACCCTCATCATTTGTATGTGTTGCTTCAT
>JBLIEY010000067.1:0-14532 GCA_047633475.1 Sulfurimonas sp. | reverse complement strand
GCTTGATAAGATTGAGCTTGATAATGTAACTGATCAACAAAAAAAACTTTTTGAGAACTCACTATTGTATATAAAAGCTGGCCGTATGGATAAAGCAGAGCAACTTCTGCAAGATCTTCTTGACCAACTTAACGGTAAATCTTATGTAGTAGCATATGCTTTTGGTGTTGTAAATGAAGCTCAAGGTAAGTATGTAGAAGCTAAAAAAATATACGCAATGGCTGATAATTTAACGATTGAGCCTGTAGATGAGATAAACGCAGCTGTTACAAGAATTGATCAGCTTATTTCTAAGAGAGAACAAGCAAAGAAGCAAATGAATGCTAAGTAAGACTAAACTAGTTAATAGTTTTTTATTATTAATCTTTACAGCTATATTTTTTAGCGGCTGTGGAGGTAGTTCTCCTGCCCCGACTGTTAAAGCAGTTCCGATCCCTGCATGGATCAATTCCCCACTCCCAAGTGATAACAATCAGTTTATGTATGGTATGGGGATAGAGTCTGATAGAGAAGCTGCTATAAAAGCTGCTCTAAGCGACATGGTTTCTAAATTAGGAACTACTATCGAATCATCTTTTCAAAGTAACCAAGAAGTTCATGGTAGTTACGCTTCATCTACGGTTAAAAATCAAATTAAATCTGATGTGTCTAAGATAAAAATAAACAACTATAAAGTTGTGAAGTCATATAAAGTGAGTTATAGAGAATTTGCTGTTATGATTGAAACAGATAAGCAAGAATTAGTAAGCGGTTTAAAAGATAATTTAGAAGCGCATAAAAAAATTATATCTCAAAAGTCTGATTCTATAAGAGGTAGTGATGCTTTAACTAGATACAACACTAAAAAAGAGTTATCTGTAAGTGCTAGCAAACTTCTTTCTGAAGTTTTAATCATTGCTCAACTTGATAATAGTTTTGACAAAAATAGTAATCTAGAATTTATAACAAATAAAGAAAAAGAATTTTTAGCTGAATCTAAAAATCTTAAGTTCTATGTTAGTGGTAACAGTAATTCTTCAAAGTTCATTGATACAATTAAAAATTACTTAGCGCAGAATGCTTACAATGTTACAAACTCTCCATATGATGCAATAGAAATAAAAGTAAATACTACTGATAGAAGCAATATGAATATAGTTGTTTTAAATCTTAATGTAAGCGTTTTTGATAATTCTCAGCGAATAGGCGGTAAATCTGTAGTACTCAAAGAAAGATTTAATGGTTCACTTGCAAGCGCATATAAAAACGCTTCTATTCACTTGGAACAAGATATTAGGTCTCAAGGTATTAATCAAGTTATAGGCATTAATCTTAATATAGATTAATCGCTCTATACTTACAGCATGTATAAACAATCACAAATATATTATTTAACACAAGAAAAACTAAATGATAAGATTTATTTTGAGAAACAAATTTGTTTAGATATGAAAAATAGTTATTATTGGAGTGATGATTGGTCTGAGGAATTTTACACAGAACTTGCAATCGCAGGATTTATTAGTACAAGTTTTGACACGAAAACAGGTTTAGTCCTTCTGCCTGAACTACAATATAATTATTCTATTTTAGATTTTGAAAATCTTCATATCTCAAAAAAAGTCCAAAAACTTATTAACAAAGATAATTATGTTTTTTCTATAAACACTAGATTTAATGAGGTTCTTGAGCAAATATCTTCCCAACATAAGTACAATTGGCTAAAAGATGAATACTTACAGCTTCTAAAAAACTTGTATACCAATAAAAAAGATAATAATTTTCAAATCATTTCTATTGAAGTTATATCTAGAGACTCAAAGGAACTGATAGCTGGTGAAGTTGGTTATATAATTGGTTCAATATATACAAGTCTAAGTGGATTTAGTTCAAAAGAAAAGGAGTATGACAACTATGGAACCTTACAACTTGTTTTACTTGCAAAATTTTTAGAAAAAAAAGGTTTTTCATTTTGGAATTTGGGGCATTCTTATATGCTATATAAGAAAAAATTAGGTTGTGAGATATATGAAAGAGTTGATTTTTTAAAAAGATGGAACCAGGATAAACTTTCACCAATCATTAACCCCTCTTAGATATACTTTCAGCAGATTAAATAAAGGTCATTTACGTATGATTTCTAAAATACAAACAATAAAAAAAGAAGTTTCTAAAGTAGTTGTCGGACAAGATAAAATGATAGATGGGATTCTTATTGCTCTCTTATGTGAAGGACATATCCTTATAGAAGGCGTTCCTGGACTTGCTAAAACTACTACAGTTAATGCACTTGCAAAAACCCTCGGTCTGAACTTTAAAAGAGCCCAGTTTACTCCTGACTTATTACCATCAGATATATTAGGTGCAGAGATTTATGATCCACAAAACAATAGTTTTAAAATCAAAAAAGGTCCTATATTTACAAACTTACTCTTAGCAGATGAGATTAACCGTGCTCCTGCAAAAGTACAGTCAGCTTTACTTGAAGTTATGCAAGAAAAGCAGGTTACCTTAGGAGATGCTACGTTTAAGTTAGATCTTCCATTCTTTGTTATGGCTACTCAAAATCCAGTTGAGCAAGAAGGTGTTTATCAACTTCCAGAAGCTCAATTAGATAGATTTATGTTAAAAATTGTAGTTGACTATAATACAAAAGATGAAGAGCTTGAAATTGCTAGACGCATCTCTAGTGGAAAATTTGAAAGTATAGAACCTGTTGTGACACATGAAGATTTACAAGCTTTAAAAAAAGAAATTCAAGAAGTTCATATAGATGCTGAGGTGGAAGAGTACATTATAGAACTTGTATATGCTACTAGAAATCCAAGTGAATATGGACTTGATGAATTAAAAGACTTTATTCAGTTTGGTGCTTCTCCTCGTGTTAGTATAGACATGTTTAAGGCTGTAAAAGCTATGGCATTTTTAAGAGGTAAAGACTTCGTAACTCCTGTTGATGTAGCTTACATTGCAAAAGAAATTATGCGTCACCGTATTGTTTTAACCTATGAAGCTGAAGCAGAAGGTATCACAACTGATGAAATAATACAAAAAGTACTTGAGAGAGTAGCAATCCCTTAGAGAGTCTTAAAAAGACTCTCTCCTCCACATAAAGTAGATATTTATTTACTAAATCTTCACAATTCAGGTACTAATCTATAAATTAGTATATAATTAAAATTAGAATTAAAATTAGAATTAAAATTAGAATTAAAATGAGTGCCAATATGATAAAAATGAGTAAAATCGATAAGTATTATGATGATTTTCATGTACTTAAAAATATCGATTTTAATGTAAAAAAAGGTGAGATAGTTGTGGTCTGTGGACCAAGCGGAAGCGGTAAGTCTACTTTGATTAGATGCATTAATGGGTTAGAAGAAATTGATAGTGGAGAAATTATAGTTGATGGTCTTAATATTCACGATAGTAAAAAGAACCTAAGGACTATCCGTAGTGAAACAGGAATGGTATTTCAGCATTTTAATCTTTTTCCACATCTAAGTATTTTGCAAAATATAACCATAGCTCAAACGCTTGTTAAAAAAATATCTAACAGTGAAGCAGAAAAGATAGCGATGGATTTGCTAAAAAAAGTAAAACTTGAAGATAAAGCACAAGCCTATCCAGCTGATCTTAGTGGTGGACAAAAGCAGAGAATAGCCATAGCTAGATCACTTGCAATGAAACCAAAGATATTACTTTTTGATGAACCAACATCTGCCCTTGACCCAGAAACTATAGGTGATGTGTTAAACGTTATGTTGCAATTGGCAAAAGAAAATTTTACAATAGTGTGTGTAACACATGAAATGGGTTTTGCTAAAGAAGTAGGGGATAGAATAGTTTTTATGGATGAGGGTGCTATAGTTGAAGAAAACACTCCTGAGAACTTTTTTAAAAATCCACAATCACCAAGAGCCAAAAAATTCTTAAATGAAATTTTAGTTCACTAAAAAAAGGAAAAAAATGATAAAAAAAATACTAATAACGTTGATCTTATTGATGGGTGTAAATGCTTCGGCAAGTGATATTAACTTATGGGAAAAATCTACTTTAAATCAAATAGTTCAAAAAGGAGAGCTTAGAGTTGCTCTAGAACCTGGTTATATGCCTTTTGAGATGAAAGATAAAAAGGGAAGAATAATAGGTTTTGATGTAGATATTGCAAAGGCTATGGCAAAGGCTATGGGTGTTAAATTAACTATTGTTGAAACGCAGTTTGATGGAATTATAGCTGGTTTACTTACTGCTAAATATGATATTATTATCGCTGGTATGACTATAACTCAACAAAGAAATATGAAAGTTAATTTCTCAGATCCATACATAGTTATAGGGCAGACTGTTCTCTTAAATAAAGATTTACAAAAAGAAATTTCTTCAGTAAAAGATTTAGATAATGCAAAATATACTATCACGGCAGTTCTTGGTCAAACTGGGGCTATTGCAGCTAATAAATTTTTTAAAAAAGCAAAAGTAATTACCTTTGAAACAGAAGCAGAAGCTGTAGCTGAAGTTTTAAGCGGAGGTGCATCTGCCTTTGTTAATGACCAACCTTTTAATACAGTTTTTATGGATGATAAGGGAAAAGGGAAGTTGATACATCTTGATAAACCTTTGACTTATGAGCCTCTAGGTTTTGCGATTAGAAAAGGTGATCCTGATTTTATAAACTGGTTAAATAACTTTTTAAGACAGATGAAAGAAGATAAAATAATTAATCTTCATGATAGATTATATAAAAAATGGTTTGTAGATACTAAGTGGCTCAAAAGAATCCAATAATGAAAAAAGGAAAATCTGTTCCTCTTTCTCAAAATAAAATGATAGGTCATTTTTTAGCTCTGGGATTTTACCTGATAGTGGCTTATGCACTTTTTTTAGCAGCTTCAAACATGAATTATATTTGGAAATGGAATTCTATACCTAAATATTTTGCTTATGAACAGGTTATCTCTATAGAAGCAAAGCATGATGGTGTTCTTAAAGAAGAAGATGGAAAGTATTTTATTCTTTCAGATGAGAATGTGAAAGAAGATCTAAAACTTACTTCTGATTATATCTTTGAGTATGAAGTTGGTGAAGATGTTTATATGGGTGATGCTATAGCTTCAAAAACAGAGTTAAAAGCTGGCCCGATGATTCAAGGTATCTGGGTTACTATAAAGATATCTGTTCTTTCTGCAATCTTAACATTAATAATAGGTGTTCTTTTAGCTTTTATGAAGTTGTCGTCATATCAGTTTCTTAAAGACATAGCATCTGTATATATCGCCGTAATAAGAGGAACCCCTCTGCTTGTACAAATATTCTTGTTTTACTTTATAGTAGCAAATATATTTGAAATAGAGAGGTTTTATGCTGGAGTTTTATCTTTGGGAATATTCTTTGGTGCATATATGGCGGAGGTCTTAAGAGGAGCTATTCAGTCTATTGACAGAGGACAGCTTGAAGCCGCCCAATCTTTGGGTATGTCATATAACCAAACAATGATACATATAATACTTCCTCAGGCATTTAAAAGAGCACTACCAACATTAGTTGGTGAAATGATAGCCCTTGTAAAAGATTCATCACTAGTCTCAGTCATCTCAATTACAGATTTAACAAAAGTAGGACGTGAAATAGTTGCGAACACTTTTTCTCCCTTTGAGACTTGGATAGTTGTTGCCTTGATGTACTTGTGTATAACTTTTTCTCTTTCATACTTAGGCCATGTTTTAGAAAAAAGAATGACTGCAAAGGGTGGCATTAATTGATTAGTGCCATCGCTATAAAGGGATTTAGTGTAACTCTTTCCCTTATTGTAGCAATAGGAGCACAAAATGCTTTTGTTTTAAAGCAAGGTCTTAAGAAAGAATTTGTATTCTCAGTCGTTGCCTTATGTGTATTTTTTGATATTTTACTTATTAGCTCTGGTGTATTTGGAGTAGGTTATTTAGTTGAAACAAATCCTTTTTTTATAAAAATCACAGCAATTTTAGGAATTATTTTTTTGGTTTCATATGGTTTGTTAAGTGTAAAGTCAGCAATAAAAGGTGGGCATCTAGAAGTAAATAAAAGCACAAGTAAGTCTCTGAAAACAACAATATTTCAACTTTCCCTATTAACGCTTTTAAATCCACATGTATATTTAGATGCCTTTGTTCTTATTGGTGGAATTGGTGGAAGTTATTCTGGATATGAAGATAAGCTGATTTTTATTTTTGGATGTATTTTAGCATCTACCTTCTGGTTTGTTCTTCTTGGTTATGGTTCTAGAACTCTTGTCGGAATTTTTCAAAAAAATATAACATGGAAAATACTAGATAGTATTATTGCTATTGTAATGTTTAGTATAGCTTACTCTCTATTAGACCTATTATAAAGAGAATTTTCACCAATCATTAACCCCCTTTTGTTATACTCCGCTTAGTAATATTTAATAATTCTTACAAGATAGAGATAGCAAAAAATGAGTAAACTTCAAAAAATTTTAGTTCGAGCGAGACGACAAGTCTTTAGTGAAATGGTCGGTAATAATCCCTCTGTCTTTCAAGGTGAAGGTTATGACTTTATAGAACTTCGTGAATATATGCCTGGTGATGATATCCGTCATATAGATTGGAATATTACCGCTAAACTGCAAAAGCCTTTTATTAAAATCTTTCGTGAAGAGAGGGAACTAAACGTAGTTCTTGTTTCTGTACTAAACGGAAGCGTTCACTTTGGGTCTAAAAAATTCAAACAAGAAACAATAGCAGAAATATCTGCACTACTTAGTTACTCAACTCTAAAAAATGGTGACTTATTGAGCTCATATATCTTTACTGATAAAATGATTTCAAACTCAAAACCAAGTAAAAAACTCCATCAAATTCATAAAAGTGTTTCTGAGATTTTAGACTTTGATGCATTAAACCAAAAAGTTGATTTCAAAGTTATTGCAGACACTCTTTATAAGCGACTAAAAAGAAAATCTCTAATTATAGTTGTTGGAGATTTTTTTGAGATTCCAGACTTTAAGCTTCTGGCTAAAAAGCATGAGGTTGTCGCAATAATTGTTAGAGATATGCTTGAAGAAAATCCACCTAAAATGGGGTTTGCATCTTTAGTGGATCCTGAGAGTGGAGGAACTTTAGAAGGTGACTTTACCTCTTCCAGCGTAGATGCTTATGCTAAAAAAGTTGTAGCACACGACCGTAAACTTTATGACACATTTAGAAAACATCAGATTAGGTTCACAAAAGTATATACTCACAGTATGGCTAGTGTAGAACTTCGTAGATTATTTGAAGGTAGGTAGATGCAAAATACAAAACAAAACTTTGATATACCGCTACACGATATAAAACCAATATTGGATATACAAGAATACTCTTTTTATTATCTTTTAGGTGCTGGTATATTAGTGCTCATTGTGATTTTAGGTATTGCATATCTTATATATAAATGGGTAAAGGCTAAAAATGCTTATAGTAAGAGAAAAGAAGATATTAAAAGTATAAACGAACTTAACCTAAGTAATACGAAGAATGCAGCATATATGATTACATTATTGGGAGCTACATTTAAAGATGATAGTCAAAGACACGCTCAAATGTATGCAAACTTAGTTCAACGACTTGAGAGTTATAAGTACAAAAAAGAAGTTGATGAGTTTGATAGTGAGGTTAAGGGCTACATAGATGTTTATAAGGAAATGATTGATGTTTAATGGACTTTATTTTGAGTTTCCATGGCTTGTTTTAGTAATTTTACTTTTTGTTGTCTGTGCTATTTTTTGTAAGATGAGAATGCCATCTTTGTATTTTCCTCATACAGCTGAGTTTATGAAAAACTCAGTATCAGCATCTAAGCTTCTGATTGTTTTAAAATGGTTTGCTGTAAGTATGATAATACTTGCACTAATGTCACCCGTTAAAGATGAGCCTTACGAGTTAGAGCCCAAAGATGGTTATGAAATTGCTCTTATATTAGATGCATCTCAGTCTATGAAAGCTCAGGGCTTTGATGTGAATAATCAACAACTCACAAGATTTGATGTAGTTAAAAATATAGTTAGCGATTTTATAAAAGAGAGACAAACAGATAATATTGGTTTAGTTGTCTTTGGAGCATACTCATTTATAGCATCTCCTCTTACTTACGATTCAAATATTTTAAACAAAATCCTTTCACAACTCTATATAGGAATGGCAGGAAAATACACAGCCCTCAATACTTCTTTAGCACAAGGTGTTAATCTTTTAAAGATGAGTAAGTCTAAAAGTAAGGTAGCCATTTTACTCACAGATGGTTACAGTTCACCGGGAGTAGATAAAGTTCCTTTTGATGTAGCCCTTGACTTGGCTAAAAAAGAAGGTATAAAAGTTTATCCCATAGGAATAGGAATGCCCAACGAATATAATCAACGAGTTCTTATTAAAATAGCAGAGTCTACAGGAGGCATGGCTTTTGGAGCTTCAAGTGCGACTGAACTTAAAGAAGTTTATAAAAAAATAGATGAACTTGAAAAGTCAAAGATAAAAGCTGAAACATTTTCATCATTGAAATATTATTATATGTATCCTCTATTTTTATCTTTTATATCACTTATGCTTTATGTGTTTTTGAGAAATAAAAGGGGGCATGCATGAGTTTTTTACATCCCGAATTTTTGTACTATATGTTAGCACCTCTGTTTATACTTTTTGGATTGTTACTTAGCCAAAAAGAGACACAGGCACCTTTTTTTAGCCAAGAGATAATGGAAAAACTTAGAGTAGGTTCAAACACCTTAACTCTTCGTGCTAGAAATACCTTGTTCCTATTTATAGGTTTTTTTATGATTTTAGCTTTGGCCCAACCTGTTATAGATGATGGAGTAGTTGTTATTAAGGCAAAAAGTGCAGACATAATGATAGCTCTTGATATTTCAGATTCTATGCTCGCTAAAGATGTTTATCCAAATCGTTTAGAACTTGCAAAACAAAAAGCATTGACTTTACTTTCTGAGGCTCCAACTGAGCGTGTTGGTATTATGGCTTTTGCAAAAAACTCATATCTTGTTTCACCACTTAGTTTTGATACAAGTGCAGTTGGTTTTTTACTCACTCAGCTAGACACAACTTCCATTACAGAGAAAGGAACTGATTTTTTATCTGTTTTGGATGTCTTTTCAAAGTCACAAAAAAGTGAAGGCGAGAAATACCTTCTTGTTTTAAGCGATGGTGGAGATTCACATGATTTTTCAAAAGAGATTGCACTTGCCAAAGAAAATAATATAGTTATATTTGTCTTAGGAATGGGTACACAAAAAGGTGCTCCAATAAAACTTAAAGATGGAAGCTTTATAAAGCAAAATGGAAATATATTAGTTTCAAAACTAAATGAAAATATATCAGACTTAGCAACTAAAACAGGTGGAGTCTATATTAAAAATACAACTTCTTCATCAGATATTACAGCCATGTACAAAGAAATAAAAGGAATTGGAAAGACTAAAGAATTGAAAAGCGAAGAAATACACAAGTATATACCTCTTTTTTATTACCCTGTAGCAATTGCTTTATTCCTACTCCTAATAGCAACGAGCTCTATGAGGAAGAAAGTTACTCAGCAACTTCCTTTAGTGTTTGTGCTCTTTGGCTTTATGTTTGCATCTATAGATGCAAAAGCAGGAATTTTAGACTTCATGGATATAAAAGAAGCTAAAACAGCTTATGAAGTAGGTGATTATGAAAAATCTGCACAGCTTTATGAGAAGTATGGTGAAGAATCTAAAAAAGGAGAAAGTTTTTTCAATGCAGGAAACTCTCTATATAAACAAAAAAAGTATAAAGAAGCTCTAGAGTCATATGAAAAGGCGACTTTTGATGATGAAAGCTTAAGCGCGAAGAACTATTCTAACAAAGGAAATGCTTTTGTAAAATCACAAAATTTGCAAAAGGCAGTTGAGTCTTATGAAAAATCTTTAAAAATAAAAGAAGATAAAGATACTAGAGAAAATTTAGAAGCAGTTAAAAAATTTATGGAAAAACAAAAAAAGAAAGACCCTAAAGAAAAGAATAAAAAGGACGATAAAAAACAAAAAAACAAAAATTCTAAAGATAAAAATGACAAAAACAAGTCTGATGATTCCAAAAATGCTGATAAAAAGTCAGATAAAAAAGATAAACAAAAAAAAGAACAAAACTCTTCAAAGAGTGAAAATTCAAAAGATAAAAAACAAAATTCTGATGATATGAAGTCAAAAAAAGAAAAAGACTCAGATGCTAAAGATAAAAAAAGTGAAAAAGAAAAAAAAGAGCAAAAAGAGCAATTGAAAAAACTTGATAAAAGTGATGACAAGAAAAGTTCCAAATCTCAAAGTCAAGCAAAGAGTGGTTCTAAAGATAAGATGAGCGATGCTGAAGAAGCAAAATGGTTAGATAAATTAAATTTAGAAAAAAATACTTATCTTTATAAACTTGGTAAGCAAAAACCTATAAAGGAAACGGGCAATGAAAAACCTTGGTAAAATAGTTTTAGTTATATTTTTATTACAATATACAGCTTTGGCTAGCGTAAAAGCTACTGTAGATTCATCTAGTGTAGAGCTTGGAGATATGGTTACTTACTCTTTGCATCTATCAGGGGCAGATGTACAAAGACCAATTATAAATACTCTTTGTGGTGTCGATGTAATCTCAACAAGTTCACAAACAAGTATTGAGATGATAAATGGAGATATATCAAGAAATAACATACTTAGTTATAAATTTGTTCCTCAAGAAAGCTGTACTATAGATCCAATTGATGTTGAGATTGATGGTAAGATTGAAAAAACCAATTCTGTAAAAGTAAATGTAGGTGCTGTGGTTGCCAGTAAAGATGCAAACTTCATTTTGACACTTGAGAGTACAAGTAAAGAAGTATTTGTTGGTGAACCTTTTGAGGTTACACTTCTTTTTAAACAAAGACAAGGTGCTGAGGCTGTTGATAGTAAGTTTTTAGCACCTAAGCTAAAAGGGTTTTGGATTAAAGGTGAGTCTAAACCTCAAAGAAGCCAAGAGGGTGAATATGCTGTAACTAAAATAATCTATACTATGGCAGCTCAAAGAGTTGGTAAATTAACTATAACAAAAGCTCAGATGCGAGTAGCTGCAAGATCACATGAACGAGATAGTTGGGGCTCATGGGTACCAAGGATAAAATGGAAAACATACTTTTCAAATGAGCTAAATATTGACGTAAAAGCATTGCCTGGTGATGTTAAGCTTGTCGGAGATTTTAGCATTACTGCAACTGCAGATAAGTTAGAGATAAATCCAAATGAAGCTATTAATCTTAATATAGAAGTTTTAGGAAGTGGTAATTTAGAAGATATAAAAAGCTTTAAACCTTATATGGATAATGTAAGTGTTTTTGATGAAAAAGTTGTTGTAAACGGAAATAAGCTTACTCAAAAAATTGCTTTTGTTGGAGAAAAAGATTTTACAATACCAGCATTTACTTTGAAATATTTTGATCCAATAACTAAAGAAGTAAAAACAACTTTTACAAATGAGATTCATGTAAAAGTTAAAAATCAAAAACAAAAAGAAGAATTAACTATTAAAAGAGAAAAAATTATTCCTAAAGAAACTATTTTAACAGTTGAGGGCGGTTACTCAAAGCTTTGGATAATAGCTGTATTTATTTTTGGTTTAGTATCTGGGATATTAGTTATGTTTTTTAAACCTTGGAAAATTTTCAAGAAAGAAAGAAGTGTTTCGATCAAAGATCCAAAAACACTTCTAATAAAACTTTTCCCGTATAGAAACGATGAACAAGTTCAAAATATCATAGATATCTTAGAGAAAAATATTTACTCAGATGCTAAGATTGAACTTGATAAAAAACTTTTAAAAGAAACAATTAAAAGGTATGGTTTAGTCTAGTATGTCATAGAGCTTATTACCTTCACCCATACTCTTGTTTACTTCATTCCATTCATCATCTTCGATGCTTTTCTTTAGCATCTGAAGTTCACTTTGAAAAAGTTCTATTGCTTCGAGAAGGTTTGTCTTATTTTGTCTAAAAACATCTTCCCACATATTTGGTGAGCTCTTTGCAAGTCTACTCATAGAACGAAAACCACCAGCAGCAAGAGCTAAAATATTATTTTTGTTTTCTTGTTTCATAACCGTGTTAGCTATTGAAAAAGAGATGGCATGAGGCATATGTGATATAAAAGCAGCATGTCTATCATGCTGATTTGCTCCCATAAAGTACTTTCTCATTTTAAGAGCTTTAAATATCTTTTTGCTAGTAGTTTGTTGAAGTTTGCCACTATCTTCTAAGTTACATAAAACAACTACTTGATTTTCATATAAACCTTCAATGGCTGCTTTTGGCCCAAATTGCTCTGTTCCAGTCATTGGATGTGCAGCAACAAAATTCTTTCGAATTGATGTAGGAACCGAAGCAACTATTTTTGACTTTGTACTTCCTAAATCAATAATAGTAGTCTTCTCACTTACATCTTCTAAGTTATTAAGAGCAGATATTACCCCATCAACAGGTATTGCAAGAAAAATCACATCATATTCTTTGATATCTTTGAAGTCAATAATTTTACTAACTAGTTTAAGCTCCAAGGCTTGCTTTTGATGCTCTTTATTGTGGTCACTTCCCACTATTTCATCTATAAAATCTAATTTTTTCAGACTAAGGGCCAATGAACCGCCCATAAGCCCAAGTCCAACAATTGCTATATTCATATTATTCTTTTGTATTTAGTTTCAAAATTATGTCACAATTTACTTAATATTAACCACATAATGGGTAAAATCTTTTCTTATTTTATAACAATGGAACCTTAATGAAAATATTTTTAGTCCTTTTACTCACATTAATAACAACGAATACATTTGCTATGACAATAAAGTCTATAAACTACGATGGTATGGTTCATATCTCAAAACCTGTTGCCTTGAGAATGTTAGAGTTTAAAATTGGTGATTCTGTAGATGAGAAACAATTAGACTCTTCTTTAAAAAAATATTTTAAGCAGGGATATTTTAATGATATTTGGATTGATTTTGATGATGGTAAGCTAACTTATCACTTTGTAGAAAAAGATACTATATCTAAGATTGAGCTTAAGGGCTGGAAAGAGAATGATTCAGATATTATAGATAGTGTTGTTCAAATAAAAAAAGGCTCTTTATACGATAAAAAAAAGTTAGAAGCAGCTAAAAGAAGAATCATTGAAGCTATAGGTCAAGAAGGTAAGATTGACAGTGTTGTTGAGATTGAAGAAGAACACCTTGAGAACGGAAGTATAAAAATAACTTTTATAGCTAATGAAGGTGAAGAAATAGTTATCAATAAACTTGACTATAGTGGTGTTTCTGGTTTAGATAGTGAATTATTTGATGATGTGATTGCAAATAAGCAACATCAGTATATGGGTTGGCTTTGGGGAAGAAATGACGGTGACATGAAACTTTCAGACTTGGCATATGATCCACTTAGAATTCGTGATTTATATATGCAGTATGGTTATTTAGATGCAAAAGTTGATGTTCCATTTACAAGAGTTAACTTTGATCATTATACAGCTGATATGAGTTATCAGATACAAGAGGGTGAAGTTTATAATATTAGAGCTGTCACAATCAACCAGATTAAAAGTGTTATAGACGATGCAAAGATTCAAGAAATAATCAGTTTAAAAAAAGGTGAAGCCTTCAACATTAAAACATTTCGTGAAGATGCTAAGAAGATTAAAACGTTAATCGCAGATTTGAGTTATGCTTTTGTTCAAGTTACTCCAGATATTAAAAAAAACAAAGAAGATCATACTGTTGAAGTTGTTTTTAAAATCACTCCCGGTGAAAAAGTTAAAATTAGAAACGTTATAATTTCTGGTAACAATAGAACACTAGACAGAATCATAAGAAGAGAACTCTATTTAGGGCCAGGAGATATGTACTCTCTAACTGACCTTAAAGATTCTCGTAATTCTCTTGGTAGACTTGGCTTTTTTGAAGGTAATACTATAGAAGAGAAAAGAATTGATAACTCTAATATGGACCTTATAGTAAAAGTAAAAGAATCAGCAACTGGTAATGTGCAGCTTGGTGGTGGATATGGTAGTTCTAGTGGTATGTTATTGTCAATAGGTGTTAGTGACAGAGATATTTGGGGATCAGGTATCAATATGGGCTTAAACCTTGAAAGGTCAGAAGATTCTGAGAGTTACTCTTATAATATAAGTAACCCAAAATTAAATGATAGTGACTTTAGTGGTAAATTTTCTATTTTCAAGTCATTTTATGATTATGATGATTATGATATTGATTCTATTGGTGTAACTGTAGGTTCAGGTCATAAGTTTACTAGAAATACATCTGGATACCTAGGTTATACATTGTCTGATAATACATATAGTGATATTAATGAAAGTGCTGATGATGTTGAATATCTTGAGGATTATATTAAAAGTTCTGTGGTCATTAATGTTAAGTTTGACAATACAGATGACTATTACCTTCCAAGAGAAGGTTTTACTATGAGTCAGAGTTTTGAAAAAGCCGGGATTGGAGGAAACTCTGATTTTCT
>JBLIEY010000066.1:0-14928 GCA_047633475.1 Sulfurimonas sp. | reverse complement strand
CTGATAGAAAAATGGTTTACTTCGCCAAAGAGTGCAAAAAACATACAATTTAATTTAGAGCAATACAACTATCTAAAAAACAAAAAAGTAATTACTATGTGTATAGACCCAGACTGGTTACCTTTTGAAAAGTTAGAAGATTCTAAACATATAGGAATTACTTCTGATTATTTTAAAATTTTTCAAACGCAACTTGGCATTCCTATAAAAGTTATACAAACAAATAATTGGGAACAATCACTGGAATTTGCAAAAAATAGGAAATGTGACATCCTTTCACTAGCAAGTCAAACAGTAGATAGAAAAAAATATATGAATTTTACAAATCCATATATCATAGAACCTATTGTATTGGCTACTAGGCCAAATATTGCATTTATATCTGATTTAAAGCAATTAAAAAAAGAAAAACTTGCCATAACAAAGGGATATGCTTTTAAAGAAATACTGCTTGAAAGATATCCAAATTTACAAATAGTTTATGTTGATAATATAACTGATGGACTTGAAAAAGTAGTTAATGGTGAATTGTTTGGCTTTATAGATATCTTACCTAGTATAGCTTATATGTTTCAAGAAAAATTTCTAAATGAACTTAAAATTTCAGGTACATTTATTGATCAAAGTAAATTATCAATAGCAGTTAGAAACGACGATTTGTTACTTTTAAATTTATTTAACAAGCTAATCAATAATATTTCTACAGACACAAAACAAAAGATTTCAAATAAATATACAGCAATTAAATATGAAAAAGGATTTGACTATAGCCTATTTTGGAAAATATTTGGTGTTGTTATAATAATATTAATGATTTTAGTTTATAAAAATAGAGTGATAGAAAATTCTAATAAAAAAATAAAAAAGTACTTTGAAGTTATAGATAAAAATTTTCTTACATCTTCTTCGGACTTAGAAGGAAAAATAACTCATGTAAGTGAAGCATTATGCAAAACAACAGGTTATACAAAAGATGAATTGATAGGTAGAAATCACAATATTTTCAAGCATCCAGATATGGATATTAGTGTGTATAAAGATCTTTGGGAAACAATTTTAAAAGGTGATACTTGGATAGGTGAACTAAAAAACTTAAATAAAGATGGTTCATACTATTGGGCTGATTATCAGATTACCCCTATTTTGAAAAAAGATGGAAGTATAAAAGGGTTTGACGCAATGCGTCATGATATAACGGATAGAAAAAGGTTAAGAGAGCTTTCCATTACTGACTCTTTAACACAAATCTCAAACAGATTATACTTGGATGATTGTTATGCTAGGGAATTAAAAAGAGCGAAAAGATATAACAATGTATTCTCGGTGATGATTATCGATATAGATTTTTTTAAACAAGTAAATGACGAGTATGGACATAAGAGAGGGGATTCTGTTCTAATTCAACTTGCACAAGTTTTAAAAGACAATATTAGAAGCCTAGATATTTTGGGAAGGTGGGGTGGTGAAGAATTTTTAATAATTTGCCCAGAAACAAATATGAAAAATGCTCAAATTCTTGCCGAAAAAATAAGAACACAAATCGAACTTCATGATTTTAAAATCATGAAGCATGTAACATGCTCCATTGGTGTTACACAATATAAACATGATGATGAAGCTGAAGACACTTTTAAGCGTTCAGATGAAGCACTGTACGAAGCAAAAAACAGTGGAAGAAACAAAGTAGTTATTAAATAATAAAAAACTCATGACTTTAGTTTAATGAAGTCATGAGCCATTGTGAATTTTTAGTCTTGAGAAATATTTCTATTTAAACCTTTTCCTCTACCTTGACCTTGTCCAAAACCTGAACCGCCTTTTTTACATTCTGTGGTATTTTGCATCCTTGTGTTTCTACCAGAACAACATCTATTACCATTTCCATTTCCTCTACCGCCTTGAGGTCCATTACCTCTTCTTTGATTATTTTCTCTCATAATCGTTTCCTTTAAATTAGTTTATATGAACATATGTGCAGAATTATATCAGACATATGTCCATAAGTCAAGAAAAAGTTAACTTGACTTATGGACATATGTTCGATAAAATGTAAAATAACTTATAAAATATGATTAGGAAATACCATGGTTGGTAGACGAAGAAAAAGTAGAAACATAGATGCAGACCACAGTGAGGTTTGTTTTAAGCCGTGTGGAATGCAAAAAAAATCTTTAGAAAAAATTATAGTATTTGAAGATGAGATGGAAGCAATCCGTTTATCAGACTTAGAATCTTTGTACCAACAAGAGTGTGCAGATAAGATGCATATATCAAGAACAACTTTTTCTAGACTTGTCGAATCAGCTAGAAAAAAGATAGCAGATGCATTAATAAATAAAAAAGCTATTCACGTTCAAATGAGGGATGTATAAAATGACCATACTCTTTGATAACTATTTTATTACTCACTCACACTGGGATCATATTGGTTGGATAGACTCTATTTTGGAGTTAAATCCGGATATTACTTTGTTTGTTCCGTCTTCTATTTCAAAACATCAAATTCCATAAAGAATTTAGAAGTTATATTTACCTAAGTTAATCTCGATTAAAATATAATACTTCAAAACTAAATATACTTCCACAAAAGGTAAAACGATGAGAATAGAAATGAAAGAACTTGAAGAACTTGTATCTAGTGCTATAACTGAAAATAATGCAGAGAATCCAGATTCTGAGATTATCAATACTAAATTACAAGATGCCCTAGACTTAATTCAGGATATTTTAGAAGATGAAGATGGAATACATGAATGTGATTAATGAAGAAAAACTAAACTAAATGAGTAAAGCTGAAAAAAGAAATTTAACATTACTCATTGCATTACTATCTGCTTTTCCTCCTTTGTCTATAGACATGTATCTTCCAGCTATACCTTTGCTTGAAGATCTTTGGCACGAGCCTCTAACAACCATTAACTTAACTCTAGTAGCCTTTTTTCTTGGCTATTGTGTGAGCCTTTTATTTTATGGACCTCTTTCTGATAAATTTGGACGTCGCCCACTACTTTTGGTGGGAATATCAATTTATATGCTCTCGAGCCTCTTAGCTGCTCTGGTGGATAATGCAGTAAGTTTAATTGTACTGCGTGCATTTCAGGGAATTGGGGCAGCATCTGGCTCTGCTCTTGCTCTTGCTATGACGAAGGATCTTTTTGATGGGGAAGAGCGTAAAAAAATATTAGCTACTATTGCTATTATAATGCCTCTAGCCCCTATGTTAGCACCAACATTTGGCGGATGGATAATGTTATGTTTATCATGGCATTGGATATTTGTTGCTCAGGCTGTGATTGGCCTTGTTGCTTTTGTTGGCGTATTTCGTATGAAAGAATCATTGATTGAATTTTCTAGTTCCAAAATTCATCAGGTTGGGAAAATTTATCTACAACTTCTTAAAAATCAGAAGTATATTATCCTTGTACTATTGTTTTCTTTGTCTTCTTTAGTGCATTTTTCCTTTATTGGTAGTGCGGCAGATATTTATATTAGGAGATTTGGTTTATCAGAACATGTATTTGGCTATTTCTTTGCTTTAAATGGACTCTCTATTATGTCTGGAGCATTTACTTCAAGACGCATAAGAAATCTTATTAGCACAAAGACTCTTTTAACTGTTTCTTTTATTGGAATTCTTATTAGCAGTCTAGTTATGGTTTCGCAACTATTTTCAGGACCATGGAAAATTACTATACCAATGATGATTGCTTCTTTTTGCTTTGGGCTAAACAGACCAGCTAGTAATCACCTGATTCTTGAACAAGTTCATTCCCATGCTGGTTCAGCTTCTTCATTGATGGTGTTTTGTAACTTTGTGGTTGGTGCATTTTCTATGTGGATGATTGCCTTTAACTGGAGTGATAAAATCATGACAATAGGAATAGTAGGACTGGTAAGTAGTGTGACAATACTATCCGTATGGCTTGGAATTAATCAAATATTTTTTAAAAAAGTAACTCTTAGGAATTAGAGATTACTTTTAGTTACTCTATTTAACATCATAGCAAAAGGAATAGCACAAAATGCTAACACCGTTGCTATGACATATGTCTCATCCAAACCAACCAAATCCCCATAGATGCCCATTAGTAAAACTACAATAGAACTTATACTAAAATTTACACTCATATATAAGCTATTTACAAAAATAGGCATCTTGGTATCAACTTCATGAATAATGGCTAGTAAAACTGGAGTACTTGAAAAGATAAAAAGTCCGAGTAAAGATAAGATAGGAAACATTGTGTATATGGACTCAGTAAATAAAAATGCAGTCATACATAAGGCTGAAGCAGATGATGTAAATACAAGCATATTTTGTCTTCCTATTTTATCTGAAAGAGAACCCGATAAGAAAGTTCCAATAACACCAAAAAACTGTAAAACTGACAAAGCAATGCTTGCTGTCCATAAACTAAAATCATGTTGAGTTAAATAGACTGCTAAGTATAATGTAGTTGCCATTTTCATAGCTGATTGAAAAAACATATATCCACTCATTACACCAAGAAGTGGCATAACATCTTTTGCAACTGCTAAGGTATCGCCTTTTTCTGCTTTTTTAGTGTAGGTTCTTTGCATCTTAAAGTCTTTTAAACGCAAGTAAAGTATAAAAGAAGCTATAAGCCCAAATGGCATCAACCTCCATGTTCCTTCTAGTCCCCAAAGAGATATACCTGCAGTTATCATAAGTGGCGCTAAAGTTCTGGCTAACTCTCCTCCAACCATATAAAGGCTCATTCCTAAGCCAACTTTATTTCCAGAAGACTCTTTTATAACTCCAGGAGAAGGAATATGAAATAGAGTAGAACTAATCCCAGCAATAATAAGTAAAATGATTAAGATTTCATAAGAGCTTGCAAGACCAAGTAAACTCATACTTATTGCGGTTATAGCTGGAGATAAGATTACAAAATACCTTGCATCTGTCCTCTCAGCTAAGATTCCAAAAAATGGATTTAAAAGAGATGGTAGTTTTCTTGAAATATCGAGTAATGCAACTAAATATAAAGATATTCCTAATTTTTCAATGAGTAAAGGCAAGATAGGTGCTAAAAATGAACCATATGTGTCATGAGCTAAATGGGCTAAAGATATGGTAGCGACTTGTGCTTTATTAAATACTTTTGACAAAATAAGAACTCCAAATTTTTTCATATTATAACTCAATTAAATATAGAATATAAATGTATATAATAATTTTAAGTGTAGTATTATTTAAAATGACATATATGTAGTATGAAAAAATATAAAGATACTATATACTTTAACAATTGATACTTGGAGAATTAAAATGAAAGTAGTACTAACAATAGCGGGTTCAGATTCTAGCGGTGGAGCAGGCATACAAGCTGATTTGAAAACATTTGAAGCCTTTGGTGTTTTTGGCACCTCTGCTATAACGGTTTTAACAGCTCAAAACACTACTGGAGTTAAGAGTATAGAGTGTTTACCAGTAAAATTCATAAAAGAGCAGATAGATGCTGTAATGTGTGATTTTGATGTAGCGGCTATAAAGATTGGGATGCTTTATTCTACTGAAATTATACAAGCAGTTGGTGAAGTTATTGCATCTCTTAATATTCCTATAGTCTTAGACCCGGTTTTTATATCAAAAGTAGGTTCTCCATTACTACAAGAAGATTCAGTAACAGCAATGAAAAAACTCTTTGAGCATGTGACACTTATAACTCCAAATATGCATGAAGCAAGTAGGTTGTTTGCTTATAAACATGGTGATACTAATTCTTTGTCAGAAGTTATAAATGCACCTTGTCCAGTTTTGATAAAAAACCAAATTTTAGAGATGCAACAAGCAAAGATGAGTATAGATCAACTTTTTTTGGGACATCAAAAAAGAGTATTTCAATCTCCTTTAGTTGATACTACAAATCTTCATGGTACAGGATGCTCTTACTCAAGTGCGATCGCGGCTAATCTTGCTTTAGGAAAGAGTCTCGAAGAAGCTATAGCAATATCAAAAGAGTTTATTTATAAAGCTATACTAAATGCTCCAAACATAGGTCACGGGGCAGGTCCAATAAATCATAAGGCAGGTGTAAAATGTTAATAGCAGTATCGGGTTGTTTATTGGGACAAAAAGTTCGTTTTGACAAAGGGCATAAACGTGATGGTTTTGTAATGGACGCATTATCCAAGTATGCTGAGTATATCTCTTTTTGTCCTGAAGATATGGCTTTTGGTTCTCCAAGACCTTCAATTCGTTTAGTTGAGATAGAAGGTAAAAATCATGTAATCTCAAACAAAACAAAAGAAGATTTGAGTGAACAACTTTTTGAGAGTTCTAAAAAAGATTTGCAAAACATTTCAAAGCAAAAACTCAGCGGAATCATACTTAAGTCTAAAAGTCCAAGTTGTGGTTTGGGAAGTGCAAAGGTTTACCTAGAAAATGGTTTTGCATCGGCTAAAAGCGATGGAATCTTTGCCTCTTTATGTAAAGAAGCATTCCCTTTGTTACCTATAGAAGAAGAGGGAAGACTTTGTGATGCATGGCTTAGAGAAAACTTTATTATGCAACTTTTTGCGTATGATGAGTTTGAAAGTTTTAAACTAGATGCAAGCATAGGAAAACTGGTTGATTTTCATAGGACTCATAAGTTTTTACTTCAAGCTAAAGACGAGAGCATCTATAGAAAACTTGGAAATATTGTTGGCAATCACGATGACAAAGAATTTTCTCTTATGTTAGATGAGTACGAATTTCTTTTCAAATCAGCCATAGCAAAAAAGAGCAGTGCAGGAAAAACAAGAAATGTGCTTGAACATATGGCAGGGTTTTTAAAAACACATCTCTCAAAAGAAGAAAAAGTTTTATTACATGAGCAAATAGAAGATTGTACACTAAAAATTATACCAATGATTGTTCCACTAAGTACACTTAAAATTTATGCTACTAAGTATAAAGTGAGTTATCTTTTAGAACAAACTTTTTTAGACCCTTATCCAAAAGAGTTAGGACTTCGCTCAAGTGTTGAGAGTTTAAAGTGAAACGTATCCTCTGGTTTCGACGTGATTTAAGAGTAGAAGATAATCCTCTGCTTTCACTCGAGGGAGAGGTTTTTCCTATCTTTATTTTTGATACAAATATTTTAAACAAACTAGACAAAGATGATAGACGAGTATCTATGATATTTGACTTTGTACACAGACTAAAGACAAAACTACAATCTCTCGGGCTTAATTTAAAAATCTTTTATGGAGACCCCTTAGAAATCTTTAGTTCTTTAGCACTTGGTGAGTTTGATGAGGTAGTGGCATCTGGAGATTATGATGAGTATGCAAAAGATAGAGATAGAGCTGTATCTTTGATGCTAGATTTTCATTATGTAAATGATACCTACCTTTTTAAGCCTAAAGAAGTTTTAAAAGCAGATGGCTCGCCATACTTGGTCTTTACCCCTTTTTATAACAAAGCTTTAACTCTTTTAAAAGAGAGTATGGTTTATGAAAAAGCTTCACAATCACTTTTTGAGTATGACTACGAAGATAATATTACTTTGGCAACTATGGGTTTTTTAAGAGAAGAGTTTGAGTATGACGAAGATGAAAAACTAAAGAGCTTTAAGAGTAGGCTAAAACAGTATAAAGAAAATAGAGATTTTTTATACCTAGATGCATCTTCTGATTTGAGTATAGCTCTGCGTTTTGGTTTGTTGAGTGTAAGAGAGCTTTATAGACAAGTAAATACTCTAGATGCAAGTGAAGCTTTTGTTAGACAGCTTATTTTTCGAGACTATTACGCTTATCTACTTTTTCATTTTCCTTATATACAAACACAAAACTATAAGGGAAGATTTAACGGCATAGAAGATTTACAAAAGTTTAACAAATTTTGCACTGCATCTACAGGAGTTCCTATAGTAGATGCTGGAGTGAGTGAGCTACTTCAAACTGGCAAAATGCATAACCGTGTACGAATGGTTGTAGCTTCTTTTTTTACAAAAGATTTACTATTGCCATGGCAATGGGGAGAGAAGTTTTTTGCGAAGCATCTGCTTGATTATGACGGGGCATCTAACATATTGTCTTGGCAATGGAGTGCAGGAACTGGAATAGATCCTCAACCATACTTTAGAGTATTTAACCCTTACTTACAAAGTAAAAAGTTTGATAAAGATGCTTTATATATAAAAAAGTTTTTGCCTCAACTCAAAGACATAGATGCTAAAAATCTTCACAAAGAAGAGTTTTTACTAGATTCCAATATAAAGAACTATCCAAAACCTATGCTAGAGCATAAAGTTGCTGCCAAAATAGCAATTGATAAGTTTAAGAACAGTATATAAAGGAAAAAATCATGCGAACAAATGAAACTATAGAACTTTTGAAAAAACACAATTTACTAAAAATTATTGAAGATGAATTAGATATTTATTTAGAGATTCCTCATATTGCTTATGTTGAGGTAAAAACACCGACAAGTCAAGCACTACTTTTTACAAATGTAGTAGATAGAAAAAATGGTAAAAAGTTTGATACTCCGGTTTTGATGAATGTCTTTTGTTCCCCAAAAGCAGTTGAGCTTCTTATCGGTGATGGAGATAAAATCGCCGCTAGAATAGAAGAACTTTTACATATGAAACCACCAAGCGGCTTTATGGATAAGCTTTCAATGTTTGGTTCACTCTTTAGTCTAAAATCTGTTTTTCCTAAAAAGTTATCTAAAAGAGGTGAGTGTCAAGAAGTTATAAAGTTAGGAGAAAATGCAAAACTAAGCGACATCCCAGTTCTTACAACTTGGGAGAGAGATGCAGGAGCATTCATAACCATGGGACAGGTTTATACGCATAGTTTAGATGGTAAGATGAGTAATCTTGGAATGTACAGATTGCAAGTTCACGATGACCATACTTTAGGGATGCATTGGCAGATTCACAAAGATGGTAACCACTTTTTCCATGAGTATAAAAAAGCAGGTAAGAAGATGCCTGTCTCTATCGGTATAGGTGGTGATCCAATCTATATCTGGTGTGGACAAGCTCCTCTTCCTATCGGTGTTTTTGAGCTTCTTTTATATGGTTTTATAAAGGGTAAAAAAGCACAACTTGTTAAGTCAATAACTAATGATATTTATATTCCAAAAGATGTTGATTATGTGATTGAGGGTTTAGTTGATGTTGAGAGCTTGAAAATAGAAGGTCCTTTTGGTGACCATACAGGTTACTATACACTTGATGAGCCTTATCCATTTATGAATGTAACCGCGATAACAAGCAAAAAAGAGCCAATTTTTGCAGCTACTGTAGTAGGAAAACCACCATTGGAAGACAAATATATGGGACATGCGACAGAGAGAATTTTTCTTCCTCTTTTAAAAACAACTGCACCAGATTTATTAGACTACTATATGCCTGAGAATGGAGTTTTTCATAACTTAATTCTTGCAAAGATAAAAACACTTTACCCAGGACATGCACAGCAAGTTATGCATGCATTTTGGGGAGTGGGGCAGATGAGTTTTGTAAAACATGCACTTTTTGTTGGTGAAGATGCACCAGCGCTTAGTGAACATAAAGCCATTACTGAGTACATTTTAAATAGAATAGATTTAGAAGACTTGATGATTAGTCGTGGAGTTGTAGATGCACTTGACCATAGTTCAAACAAGTTTGGAGTTGGTGGTAAACTGGGCTTAGATGCTACTGGCGATGAAGTAGAAGTAATTCCAAAAGAGCTTATTGATGATGAAGAACTTTATAATAAGTTTGTTAAGTTAAGCGAAGATGTCATTTCACTTAAGCAGTACTTTACACATACTAAAACACCATTATGTTTTATAAGAGTAGACAAAACTTCATCACAACAAGAGAACTTTAAACTATTTGAGCCACTATTTGCTCACTTTAGAGTCTTAATAGTTGTAGATGCTAAAAATAATTACTTAGATAACCTTTATATGCTTCTTTGGAGAGTTGTAAATAACATAGATGCTAATCGAGATTTTTACTATAAAAATGACACTTTATGTATAGATGCAACAAACAAAAATGCACTTGATGGATTTACAAGAAGATGGCCTGATGATGTGAGTTGTACACCTATGGTTTTAGATAGTTTAGAAAAAAGAGGTATTTTAAAAATGAGTGAAGCATTTAAAAGAAAATTTATTTTATAAGTTAATATAAGAAAATGAGTAGGACTACCACCTATCGTAAGATAGCTAGTCCTATGTAAAAAAAACAGGAGTCGAGTATGCTTATTCATCATATCTAACAAACTGAAAAAGTAGTGTGTCTCGGCACTAACTTTTTCAGGCTTAGATAATCAAAAGCTATGAAAGAAGAGATTTCAAAGCATAACTTTTTATTAGTTTAGTCTAGAATTTAACTTGGTACTGAAGAATAAAACCATCATTTTTATAACCTTTTAGTCCATTCCACTCATTAGTCGCACCATCAGTGTCTCCACTAGCTACGATATAGTTGAAAACAACTTTATGCTGATTTCTAGCACGTTTTGCTTTACGAGAATAACCTTCTTTTGGCATTTCTAGAAAAAGATTAACACCTAAGTAAGTATTTCCTAGCTCAGTATCTACATTAGCTTTTGTAGCAGAACCTTGAATGTGTTTAGCAACTAATTCTACATTTTGTGTTACAAAATAACCAGCAGTTACAGTTAAAACACTCTCATCATATCCGTCTATACCTTTAATGTTTTTAGCATCAAAATACTCAGCTTTTAAGCTTAATTCTTGAAGGTTAGAATCTACACCAACATTGATATTTGAATAATCTTTGTTATCTGAAGAAGTAGCACCAGTTGCAACGTAACCAGCAGCATTTTGTGAAACACCATATGAAATTTCTGTATGAATTTCTTCACCATAGTCAAACTGACCACGAACAGCATAAGCTAAACCACCACCAGCAGTAGAACCAGTAACAGAGCCACTTCTCTCTGCTTGGTTAGCAACCATTATGTCATAACCAAAACCTTTCATAGGACGTTCGTGACCCATTTCAAAACCATCAACTTTGTTACCTTCAAAACCGATACCACGGCCAGAAATCATAAGTCCAGTATTTCTCTCTAAAACCAACTGCTTATCAAAACCACGTTCAGCTATATCAAGATTCCACCCTGGCATTGTAAAACTCATACCATTTGGCATTTTAATAAGACCAGCTTTTGGTATAAATGCTGGATTAGCTACATAAGAAATGAAAGCATCTTTAACCATCTTTGGCATTGTTGCACCAGTATAGCTAGCTACATCATTTGTGTCTTCATTAAAGTCTAAGAAAACTTTAGCACGAACTTTACCAGCTACATATTTCCAACCAAGACGAACACGTTGAAAACCAAACTCAACAGGAGCATCTGTAGTAGCAGAATCAAGATATTTGTCTCCGCCAACAGCTTGAGCTTGAATAAAACCAAAAAATGTAAGTTTAGTATCTACGTCACCAACTTTTTTCTTCATTGTATAACCAGCTTGTGCTGATGTGCTCATTAGTAAAACCGCAGCTGCCCCAGCAGCAATTTTAATCATTGTATTTTTTTTCATTGTTTTCCCTTATTTATTAATAACGAGGGTGTATAATAACGCGTTTGACTTTTGTTATTATTGACACTCTCATACTAGATGGTAGTTAGAGCTACCATCGACCTAAACTAAGACTCTTATCCATACAAAATTTTTATTTGTAAATGAATTGTAACAGCAAAGTGGGTGAAAAATGGGAGAAAGGGGATATTTTATGAAATTTAACTACAAATCCCTTTATTCCTTGCACTAATAACTCTTTTTTTATTAATATAATTAATAGTTATATACCATAGTATGCAGTCTGTGACAAGGCATACATGAGTTTTTATTGATTTTTAAATGAAAAGACATTTTAGACCTACTAAAAGAAAGATATTTCTTATAAAATACAAATACATAAGGAGTAAACAGTGAATATCTACGAAAAAACCTCGTTTATAGATTGTAAGGTTGAAGATTTGTTTGATTTTCATCTTGATACAAACAATCTTAAAACTATTAGTCCAAAAAATATAAAAGTAACTCTTTTGAATGAAGGCTTTGTGCCAAAAGAGGGTGCAGTTCTTAAACTTAGGACTGTTAAAAATTTTATTCCTATTATATGGGAAGTAAAAATTGAGACGCTACACTCACCAAACTTACTTGTAGATGTTGCTATGAAGTCACCGTTTAAATCTTGGAAGCACTCTCATATCTTTACACAGATAGATGAAAATAGATGTGAACTTAAAGATGTAGTAGAATATAGTTTGCCTTTTGGATTTGTAGGCTCCTTATTTAATTTATTTGTAAAAAATGAATTACAATCAATGTTTGAATTTAGACACGCTATAAGCAAAAAAATACTCGAAGGATAAAAAATGTTAAAAAATTTACTTTATGCAGGCATCGGTGCTGCAGTTGTTATGAAAGAAAAAGTTGAAGAAGAAGTTAAAAAACTTGAAGAGCAAGGTAAGATTAAAACTACAGATGCAAAGAGTTTTTTAGAGTCCATAGAGAAAAAAGGTCATGAAGAGCAAAATCGTGTCAAAGAAGAACTCAAAAAAACTCTTAAAGAGGTTATTGACGAGTTAGGCTTAGTGACTAAAGAAGACTTAGAAAAAATGAAAGAGGATTTAAAATAAACTCTTATCTCAAAAATATTCGCTTTTATACGCCTAAAAGACTTTATGGCATCTTTACATTTTTACTAACTATATACTTAGTTATAAAAAAGAAGAAAAGTTTTTTTGGTATAAAGCCTCTCAGTCCTATTGTTCTAAAAGAGACTATAACTCATCTGGGTGCTAGTTTTATAAAACTTGCTCAAGTGCTTGCTACTCGTTCAGACTTTTTTGATAAAGAGTATCTTGATGAACTCAAAGAGTTACATGACCAACTTCCAGCGATGAATGAATTTGAGTTAAATGAAGTTTACTCAAGGGCATTTAGCAAAGAAAGTTTTGCTTCTTTTGATATAACACCTATAGCTTGTGCATCTATAGGGCAGGTTCATGTTGCTAAAACTCATGAGGGTGATAAGGTTGCAGTGAAACTTCGTCGTGTATCTATAGAAGCGCAGGTGAAAGCTGATATTCGCATCATCACTGCTTTTAACAAGGTGTTTCGTCCTCTTTTTTCTCACTACACAAAAAACTCTATAGAAGCAGTAGTTAGAGAATTTACTAAGATGATACTTCAAGAAGTAAGTATGACTCATGAGCTTAAAAATCTCATCAAGTTTTCAAGTGTATATAAAGATAGTGGAGTAAGGTTTCCAAAACCTTTTGTAGAACTTTGTTGTGATGATGCTCTTGTTATGAGCTTTGAAGAGGGCTTTCGCTTTGATGATAAGCAAAGTATATTAGGTCACAATATAGACTTTCATAAAATCATTGATAAACTTGTAGAATTTTACATTTCTCAGATGCTTATAAATGGTTACTTTCATGCAGATCCGCATCCTGGAAATCTATTGGTTTCTAAAGAAGGTGAGCTGATACTTCTAGACTTTGGTATGGTTAAAACTGTTCCAAACAACTCTAGACTAGCAATTATTGAGCTTTTAAAAGCAGCGAATGAGCAAGATTATGAGTCTTACATCGCAGCGAATAAAAAGCTAGGAACTATAGCTTATGAAGCTCCAACAGCCGAACTTGCAGAATTTACAGCAAATTTATTTGAAGTACTCTCAAATGACAATCTAAATAGTGAATCAATGCAAGAGTTGGCATTTGCTGTATTAGCATCTACAAAAGGATTGCCTTTTAAACTTCCAAGTGATGCTATATACATCTTACGTGTAAGTGCGATAATAGAGGGGCTTGGTACCACATATATAGATAATTTTAATGGTGTTAAAGATATTTTGCCAGGTCTACAACAAAATATTCCTAAAGCACTTGGAGCTAAAGATTCTATAGTAGAGACTTTGATGGATGAGATTAAAGATATACCATTTTTAGCAAAGAACCTGAAGTCATCTCTTAGAAAAATAAGTGCAAATGACTTGCAAGTAGAAGTCTCTAATGACCAACTTGATTGGATAAAAAAGGGGGTTAAAGAAAGTGTTAAGTCTTATGCTATAAGTTTTACCATGATGATTGGCTCATTTTTTATCCTTGTATATGACAAAGAATACAAAACAGGTGCTTTAGTACTGTTTACTTTAGCTGTGGCTAGAATACTTTATAAATAGTGCAAAATCTATTTATTAAACGACATTAGTCACATACAAGAAGTTTAGAAATAACTATATAATACCTAAATTAAAAATTAGGATATTACTATGCCACACATCGTACTAGAAAAGATAAACTCTACAAAAGAAGCTTACGAAGCCATCACTCCTTTTTCAAATAAGATAGAAGGCGGGATATTAAAAGTTATGGATAAGTATATAAATGCAAGTGAGCAAAGTGTCCTTATAGAGTCTTTAGCAATTGAAAATGGTGTGAACCAGAGTTTTTTTGTACAACTTACGCAAAAAAAGTCAAGCCTAACTATTAGACTACTTCCTTTAACAGATCCTGAAAAAACTGATGGTGTTAAAACAATCATGGCAACAATCGCCAAACAAATCAAAGATGCTAATCCTTCTATCGAGTATGGGAAAAACAACCTTGAGTCATTTTTAATTCATACTTAGGATTGTTTAGCCATAGGTTTCATTGAAATCATAATCCTTTTGACTACCCAAAAAGACAATACAAACATTCCCGTATATCCAAGTACTAAACCAAGTACTACTGAAACTGAGTTTTCAGAGTAAAGACGGGTAAGATAAAAGGCAGCTATAAAAAGTAAAATACCACTCATTCTAATAAGAAGTGCTATCCCAAAAGCTCCAGATGCTTTGATGATGGAAAGTTGAAAGGCATTTAGCATTATAAACACAAAGAAAAAACTTAAATGTGTTATATATAGATAGGCTCCAT
>JBLIEY010000065.1:0-15160 GCA_047633475.1 Sulfurimonas sp. | reverse complement strand
AATGATGTTGATGTTGAAACCTCTATTTTAGAACGAAAGTCTAGTGATTTAATTTTACCATTTAATAAATGGACTCAAGATAAATTTGTATTTTTTAAGTGGGCACAAAGACTAAATGGTACTACAGACTGTGGAACTATAAGTTCTGAGAGTTCACGAACAAATGTCCATGCAATGAGAGACGTTTGTGATTTACTTGTTATAGGTGGGAATACAGTAAGAGAAGATAGACCAACTCTAGATTCTAGACTTGTAAATGGTAAGGCTCCTGATATTTTGATAATATCAAGAGAAAAAAAGTTTGACAAATCAATACCCCTTTTTGATGTAAGTAATAGAAATGTTTTTATTGAAGACAACTTCTCCTTACTTGATAATTATAAGAATATTATGATTGAGGGAAGTTCAAAAATGTTTGAGCTAACAAAAGAAATAGTTGATTATTACTTATGTTATATAGCTCCAAGTATGGCTGGAAATAGTGGATTTGATAAAACTAAAGATAAATTTGAAATTTTAAATATATACCAAGAAGAGCAAGATATAATCATGTGGATGAAAAGGAAAAAATAATATGAAAAAACAAGAAGCACAAAAACAAGAAAAAATTGTATCAATGTTTGATAACATTGCACCAACTTATGATACTGCAAATCGTGTAATGAGCATGGGTGTAGATAAAAGTTGGAGAAGAAAAGCTTGTGATTTAGCTTATTCTTTTTATGGTAAAGATTCTCTTGATGTAATTGTGGATGTAGCTTGTGGAACTGGTGATATGATGGACTTTTGGCGTAGTAGAGCAGAAGTGAATGGTATTGCTATTGGAGATATAATTGGAGTTGATCCATCTGTTGGAATGCTTGATGTTGCAAAGGTAAAATTTCCTAAGTTTCATTATCATACATCAAAAGCAACAGAAATTCCATTAGAAGCAGAGAGTGCGGATTTTTTAAGTATTACTTATGGTATTAGAAACGTTGTTGAGAGAGAAAAAGCATTAGAAGAGTTCAATAGAGTATTGAAAAAAGATGGACTAGTTGTTATTTTAGAATTTATGAAAAATGAAAACCCATCATTTCTAGGTAAAATTAGAGATTTTTATATGAATAAGATTTTACCTAAAGTAGGTGGTTTTATCTCTAAAAACTTAGAAGCATATGAATACCTTCCTAACTCTATAGGAGACTTTTCAACTGTAGAAAATATGCAAATAGAACTTGAATCTGCTGGTTTTGAGATGCTTTATACAAAAAGTTTTTCTATGGATATTTCAACACTTCTTATAGCTAGAAAAAAATAATTATTATATAAAGGTGAAGCTTTGCATGTTTTAAACGTTTCATCATTAAACGAACAGATTAAAACACTTCTTGAAAGTAGTTTTTCTCGTGTTCTTGTAGAGGGAGAACTCTCTCGCATAACTTTCCACAATAGCGGACATATATATTTCACTCTAAAAGACTCTACATCAACTTTAAAAGCTGTAATGTTTAGAGGTAATGCATCTAAACTAAAATTTCAGCTAAAAGAGGGCCTTAAAGTCATTTTAGATGGTGCTATAACGCTTTATAAGCCTCGTGGTGAGTATCAGATAAACTGTTTCTCTATTGAGCCTGCTGGTCATGGTGCATTAGCTTTAGCATATGAGCAGTTAAAAGAAAAACTAACAGCTCAAGGTTATTTTGAACCAAGTATAAAAAAACGATTACCAAGATTCCCTTCTAAAATAGCATTTATTACTTCTGCTACTGGAGCGGCCTTACAAGATATGTTAAGAGTTGCAAATTCTAGATATAGGGTTCTAGAGATTGACATATATGATGTCTTAGTTCAAGGTGATAGTGCTGCATCTTCTATTTCTAACGCTATTGTTGTTAGTGATACAAAAAAATATGATTTTATTGTTATTGGCCGCGGTGGTGGTAGTATAGAAGATTTATGGGCTTTTAATGAAGAGATTGTAGCAGATGCAATCTTTAGAGCTACAACACCAATTATCTCAGCTGTTGGACATGAAATTGACTGGGTAATTAGTGACTTCGTTTCAGATTTAAGAGCACCAACACCAAGTGCTGCTATAGAGATGACATTACCAGATACAAATGAGTTACTTCAAACATTAGACTCTATTGAATCACAATACACACAACTAATGTTTCAAAAAATACAAAGTTCTAAACAAGAACTTACTCATATGTATAACTTATTCGCTGGGCATTCCATAGAAAAAAGATTAGAACAAAAAATGCAAGAAGTTAAAGTTCTAAAAGATTCATTTAATCATGCCGTCACAACAGTCCTTAATATTGCCCAAAATCAAGTTCTAAATTTACAAAAGATGATAGAATCTAACCATCCAAAATTTAAAAGTAAAAAAGGCTTTGCACAGATATCACAAAACTCAAAAGTTATAGATATCTCTATATTAAACATAGGGGATGAATTTTTGGCGCAGAGTGATAAAGTTAGCATAAGTGCGAAAGTCATAAAAAAGGAAAGTATAATATGAATTATCCAGATTTTTTTAATGATGTAGAAGTTATAAAAGTTAAAGACGAATTATCAGCAGTCTTAGGTGCATTTTCAGGCGAGTATGAATTTAACTATATTGATGTTGTTAAATCTGCTGGACATAGTTGTCCAACTGTGGCTGGTGCTTATCTTATAACTTCAGAAGCTTTAAAAGCTCTTTATCCAAATGAAGTTGCAGTACGTGGTAACATTAAAGTTGAATTTAAAGAAGCTCTCGAAGATGGAGTAGCCGGGGTTATAGGTAACGTTATTTCTCAAATTACTGGTGCAACTGATAAGAGTGGGTTTAAAGGTCTAGCAGGAAATTTTGCAAGACATTCTTTAATGGACTTTAATTCAGATATTAATTCTTCTGCAAGGTTTACAAGAGTTGATAGTGGAGAAAGTGTAGATGTTTTTTATGATCCGGCTTCTATTATGCCAAGTCCTAATATGCAAGCACTAATGCAAAAAATAATGAGTGGTATTGCCCAACCCCTTGAGATTAAAGAGTTCGGTACACTCTGGCAAGATAGAGTTAAGAGAATTTTTGAAAATACTCAGAGTGTGATTAGAGTTGTGCCATTAGCTTAAAATAGGCTAATAGTACTATTTTAAAACTAGAGCTGGAAAGTATGTACTCAGCGTAACAGCTGTAGTAGCTGATAACTTTTTCATAATCTTATCGAACCTATCTTCTTTATTCCAAACAGGACTATCTACTCCACTAAGTGAAATAAGTTTTATTTTTGCATCATTGCTTACGCCTAGAGAATCAATTAAACCTACATCTTTAGCTTGTTGCGCTGTAAAGATATGTGCATTTGCAAACTGATCTCTTTTTTTGATGTCAAGACCTCTAGCATCTGCAACATCTTTTGTAAACATATCATAAGTTCCTTGGATAACTTTATTTAACTCATTTACTTCAAATGGCTCCCATTTTCTATCTGGAGTTCCAATGCGTTTATATTTTCCTGCTTGAACAGTTTGAGAAGATATTCCAATCTTACTCATTAACTCACTAAGATCTGCTCCTTGCATTATCACACCGATGCTACCTACCATTGAACCAGGATTTGCAATTATTTCACTTGCCCAGATGCTAGCGTAGTAACTACCACTTGCAATCGTGCCCTGAGCATAAACAATGACAGGTTTCTTCATCTTTAATCTTTTAATAGCATAAGCTAGTTCAATTGATGGAGCAACTGCCCCGCCGGGAGAGTCAACAACAAATAAGACACCTTTAATATTTGTATTTGAACTAGCCTTTTCTATTTGTTCTAGTACCTCTGAGACTTCCATAATCGGTCCAACAAGATTAATTTGTTGAAGGTTGTTTGGAGTTAAGTCTTGTTCACTGGATGGAGCAAAAATCAGGAATAAGATAAGCAAAAATATCATTGCCTTGAAATAGTTTTGTATAAAGCCAAGTGTAGCTGTTATAGGTGAAAATAGTTTTTTTAGAAATATCATTAATTGCCTTTTTCTTTTTTTCCGTTTATATAAACTTTAGAGATATTATATCTGTGAAGTATTAAATGAATAGCCAATTCATCATTAGGTGCTTTATCCAAGTCAAGCACAATCATATCAGCATTTTTCCCCTCTATGATTTCTCCTGTATTAAGATTAAGTGCATTAGCTGCATCTATAGTTACTCCTCTGATGAGTGCATTTGCAAATTCTAAAAGTGGAGCATCACTATGCATAAACAGAGATATCTTCATTTCTTCAAAAAGGTCTAATTTGTAGTTTGAACTGAGTCCATCTGTTGCAACTATCCACCTAATATTTTTATCATTTAATTCTTTTATATTTAATGTATTATTACCTAAAAGTCTGTTTGAAATAGGGCAATGGATAATAGTGTGTCCATTTTCAGCAATGGTATTTAACTCGTCGTTATTCGTATTAACCGCATGTGTTAAAAGTGCATTATGTCCATCAAAGTATTCTAAAAATTCTTTTGAGTCACAGACCGCTTTGTCTTGTTTTAGTAAATCTACAAAGAATTTTTTAAAGTCACCTTCACTAGAGTCAACCCAGTTTCGCTCAGCTTCACTTTCCATAAAATGAGCAGTAAGTTTTAGGTTTTCATTTTTTACCATTGCCAAGGCTTTTTTAACTAAAACTGGATGAACAGAGTAGGGTGAATGAATTGCAACCGCTGGATAAAAACCTTCTCTTGTTACAGTTTTACTTGCATCTAAACGAGAAATAAAATCACCATAAAGTGTATCTGCCATAACCGCTTGTGAACCGATTAGTTCATTGAAAAATACTACATTTTGAGCAGCATTTGCACAAGCTTCAAGGTCTAGTCCATGGGAACTTATTGCTCCAAATGTAGTTATTCCAGAATCAAGCATAGCATCTACGGCCTTATTCATACATGTAATATCACAACCACCTACAAGTTCCTCACGGTTTTCAATTACACTGTATAACCAGTTCATAAAATCACCATAACTCAGAGTTGTTTTATTTGCACTGAATTCAATATGAACATGAGCATTAATAAGTCCTGGCATTAAAAGTGAGTTTTTTTCTAAAATCTCTACTTCTGCATCTGGGTAATCTTTTTTAAGTTCTTCAAGAGGAGCTATCTTTTGTATTTTTTTATCAAAAGCAATTGCTAAGTCAGTAAGTAATGTGTCTGGAGTTAGTATATAGTTTGGTAATATTATCTGCATCTGTCATCTTTATATTTAAGTGATAGATTATATTCAATAAGCAATGAAAAGCTTATTAAGAATCACTCTAAAGTGATTCTAATTCTTCGTAAAGTTCTTTTGCCATTATCTTATAGTTTCTTTTATGAGAAAGAAGTTTATCTTGTCCTGCCTGTCCCATTTTTGCTATTTCTGCTTGGGACATCCCTATAATTTTTTCTAACTTAGCAACGATACTAATAACATCAAAATTACAAAATAAAGCTTCTTTATCGCTAAATATATTGTGATTCTTTGAGTTTTCAGTTAACAGTGTTGGAATAGCTACTGTATAGTAATCCATTGTCTTTGCTGGTATAGATGTTGAATAGATTGGAATATCAGGAAATAGAGCAATACCAACATCACAATTATCTATTTGTTGCATAAGTTCCTCGTGGGTATCAGCTTTTACTATGCTTACTTTTTTCGAAATTGTGGGATATTTTTCCATTACATTCCTCGCAAATTCAGAATCACGAGTAGATATATTAAGATGCCAATTATCAGATTTAACTTTTGTAAAAGCAACTAAAACCTTTTCAAATTCTCTTAAAGAGTCTAGAGTTCCTATATATATGAAATTACATTCATCTCCATCAGATTCACGGTGAGGTTTGATACTAGCAGGGTCAATTCCTGCTGGAAGAGGATAGCTTTTAACTCCAGTATCTGCATAATATGTATCTTCCATATCTTTTGATGTAGGCATAAATAGATCACATTTTGCAAGAAGGTTTCTTTTACTCTGTTTTGTGAAATAATTTTTTACTGTGTTAATAATAATATTGTCATTTTTAGCTTTTTGTGCTTCATAAATTTCCTCTTTTTTTGGAAAAGAGAGTCTGTATCCAACCTTGTATCCATTTTTTTCACGAGCTTCAAGAATATCTTTTAAAATATCAGGCTTATTACGAACAAATACATAGTTATACGATGAAAGATCAACTCCCTTGGAAGTTAGATAGCAAGAAATCTCTTTTTTGTACTTCTGTGGAACTATATAATCTGTTCCTTTTGTTTGAAAACTATTTTTAAATTTAGTAAAATATACAATGTTAACATCATAATATTCTTTAAGATAACCGTTAAAAAGAGGAGCAATAGTTCCATAATCTGTATACTCTTGTTGGTCTGTAATATAAAGAAGCTTTTTCTTTGTTTTAGTGTCTTTTGTCATATCTTGTCTCCTTGCATCAGCTGTTCTTCTACCAATTCACTTTCAAAATGTTCTTTGTCAAAAGTTAGTCCTAAATATTCACATATAGATTCAACATCGCGAACGGCATTGCCCAAGCATGATGTTGCCCCTGGAGAAGGCGTCATATTGAAAATTATTCCTTCTCCTGTATTTATTGAAGCCTCACCAAGCATAAGCTTTTTATTTTTCTTATCAAGGATTTGTGGTCGAACACCACCAAAACCTTTTGCATAAGAGATGTCTTCATCACTAAGTGAAGGAACAATTTTTCTTGCATCTTGGAGAAAAAGTTTTTTATTTATAAATGGAACTTCAAACATAAAGTTTTTTAGTACATAGTTTCGGATTTCAGAATCCTTAAATAGGTCATAAAATATTTTGATAACAGTGAAGTCTAGTCTTAGTGTCTTAAAGAAGTCTAAATATGTACCAGGTTTAAAACGCTCTAATTTTGGTAACATAAGTGCTGTAGGCCCAAACCTTGTAAACCCATTTACTAAGATGTCTGGGTCACCATGAAGTGCAGCAAATGGAAGTTTTGGGTTTTGAACCATATAAACTTTTCCATTAAGAATTTTACGATTACCCATATAAAAACTACCAGCCATAGGAAGACAACCAAAATCTAGTCCATGCCCCATTTTATGTGCAAGAAAAAGACTGTGGGCTCCAGCATCTACAACAACAAAATCAGCAGTAAACTGACTCATTGTTGTTTGTATATGATACGTACTTCCAATCTTTTGAATGTTTTTAACTTCATTATTAAAAAATATGTCTGTTACTTTATCTTTTATCTTTAAAGTATTATCTACAAAAGTATCGCTTAGCGCTTTAAAGTCAACAGTAGTGTATTCACCTTGTGCACCCATACCAACAATATCTTCAGGACGTTCTTTACCATCTTTATCGTAGATAATTGCAGGCTCTATTTCTGCTAGTTTTTCTTTGGTGTAAAATTCAAGATAAGGATATAGAGACTTAAATTCTTTGTATCTATTTGTAATATAATTAACTTCTTCATGTCCTACACCAACTGCCATCTTTTGATGTGAAAAAATTACTTTATTTTCATAGCCATACTGTAGGCAGTATTTTTCCACCATTTTTGCAGTTCTTTTAACTTTTGCAGCTTTTTCAAGAGTATAGTTTGTTTCAATATCACCACAGTGAATAGTCTGTGAATTTGCTGAACCATTTGAATTTAATGAAGCTAGAGAACCGTATTTTTCAAGTAAACATATTTTCTTAACATCAGTGTATCTACCAAGTTCATAAAAAAGGGCAGCACCAGATATCCCGCCTCCAATAACAATTACATTGTAGTGATTTTGTGTCATGTCTCTTCTTTTTTTTAAATATTTTATTAGTTGTTGTTATACGATAGTACGACAACATATATTTAAATAGTCTTAAACACTAAAAGTAGAATATTATATTAACTATAGAAAATCAATGTGATTCTTATGATAAATACATTCATTTATATATCATAATTTATATATTGTAAAAATCTAATATAAAAAAGAATAGTATTGACCTTGTGTAACTCTTTTTAATATTACTTTTGATAGAATATATCCTTAAAAGTTTTAATATTTACAAACAAAGGTGAGAAATGAAAGTAGTAGTAATCCAAGGTCCGAATTTAAACATGCTTGGTGTTCGTGAACAGAATATATATGGTCCAATGAAGTTAGAACAAATCCATGCTCAAATGAAAGATTTCGCAACTCAAAACAACTTAGAAATTGAGTTTTTTCAAAGTAATTTAGAAGGTGAAATCGTAGACAAAGTTCAAGAATGTTATGGAGATGCTCAAGGTATTATTATGAATGCAGCAGCATATACTCATACTTCAATCGCAATAAGAGACGCTATTTCTGCAGTAAACCTTCCTGTAATAGAAGTTCACATTAGCAATATTCACCGTCGTGAAGAATTTAGAAAAGAAAATATGATTGCTCCAGTTTGTACATCATCAGTTGTTGGATTTGGTCCTTTTGGCTATCATTTAGCAATGATGGGAATGTTGCAAATCATGAGTGAAATGAAAGCAGCACAAGAAGCTCAAGCAGCTCAACAACAAGCTCCTGTTGCAGAGTAATAATGTATATAAAACGTAAGCTCACTAAAAGTTTAATAACTTTTAAAAGCTTACATTTTGGGTCTTCTTTTAGACCTAAAAGTTCTCATAGATATAAAGTTACTGTTGGGATAGGTGGAAATGTTGGAGATGTTAAACGAAGGTTTGAGCATCTCTTTACATTTTTTAAAAAAGACAAAAGAGTTGAACTATTACAAACATCATTGATTTTGAAAAATCCTCCATTTGGTTTTATTGACCAAGATGATTTTTTAAATTCAATTATTGTACTCCAAATAAGTATGCAACCAGCTGCTTTTTTAGATTATTTACATAGGGTAGAGAAAAAATTTATGCGCAAACGAAGTTTTGCAAATGCTCCAAGGACTTTAGATTTGGATATCATCTTTTTCGATAATAGATTTATAAAAACAAAGAAACTTACTGTACCTCATTTAAGTTGGTCCAAGAGAGAGAGTGTAGTAATACCACTGATGGATATTAATAAATGAAAATACTTACATTTACAGGTCGGACTCCTTCAGAAGCTTTAAAAAAAGCTAAGCTTGAGATAGGTGATGAGGGGATGCTTATAGAGACTCGAGAGATTCAAAAAAAATCATTAGGGAGAGAACCTCTTTATGAGATAGTTATTGGTATAGAAGATAAGAATATACACTCTTCATATCCAAAAAAGACTAAGCCATTACATGAGCAAAGACCACTGAGACAAGAGAGTGAGGATGTCCTCTATGATATCTCTAGTGCTGCCGCACAAATATCTGAAATAGCAAATGTTACAGACCCTCTTTACGAGTATGGAGCAGTAAAAAAAACTACAAGTGCATATGAGCCAAAAGAGTTAAAAGAAATAAAATCTGAGATTAATAAACTTGGTGACAAAGTTAAGTTGATTCAAAATATGTTTTGGGAAGAAAAATCACCAAATATAGAGAGTCAAATTCCAGCAGAATTTGCTGAAATATATAGACTTGCTTCTCAAAGTGGCATGGATAGAGAGCACCTTGATAGTATAATGAAAATGACTTTAGAGCATATGCCGCATAAAATGAGAGAAAATTCTTCAACTGTAAAAAGATATTTTCAAACACTCCTTAGAAAAATGATACCAATAAGAAGAGAAAGTGTTCCAACTCCAGGTTCTAAAAAAGTCATTATGCTTGTTGGTCCAACTGGAGTTGGAAAAACTACTTCTATTGCAAAACTAGCTGCAAGATACTCTTACTTAATGCAAAAAAAATACAAGGTTGGACTTGTTGTATTGGATACTTACCGAATAGGTGCAGTTGAACAATTAATGCAGTATGCTAGAATGATGAAACTCGGAATTGAAACAGTTGTTGATCCTCCAGAATTCTCAACTGCTCTAGATTCACTTCGTTATTGTGACTATATTCTAATAGATACTATGGGTTCAAGTCCATATGATAAGGGAAAAATAGAAAAGATTTATGAATGTTTAGAAGCTAATGATACAGAATATCAAGTAGATGTTATTTTAGTTATGCCTAGTTCTATCAAGTATGAAGATTTACAACTTACTTATGATAATTTTTCAAGTTTAAATGTGGACACTGTAATGTTCACAAAACTTGATGAGACTATAGGGTTTGGAAATATTTTTTCGCTAGCATATGAGACAAAAAGTCCTATAAGCTACTTTTCCGTTGGACAAGAAGTTCCAGAAGATTTAGTTTGTGCAAGTAGTGATTTTTTAGTTGATTGTCTACTCAACGGTTTTAACAGGAGCAAAGTATGATGGGACATCAAGCTGAAAAGCTCGAAGAACTTGTTGCAGCAAACTCACAAAAAAAGTCTAAAAAGACTAGATTTATTGCCATAACAAGTGGTAAAGGTGGAGTTGGTAAAAGTACAATAAGCTCTAACTTGGCTTATGTTTTATCTCAAAGTGGCCTTAATGTCGGAATTTTTGATGCGGATATAGGTTTAGCAAACCTAGATGTGATGTTTAATGTTAAGATTAAAAAAAATATTTTACATGTACTTAAAGGTGAAGCTAAAGTTACAGATATTCTTATACCAATTACGAGAAACCTTATCTTGATTCCAGGAGAGAGTGGTAGTGAGATACTAAAGTACTCAGATGCTGCACTCTTTAAAAGATTTATGGAAGAGGCACAAGTTCTTGATAAACTTGATGTGATGATAATAGACACAGGAGCAGGAATAGGTGAACATATTCAAATGTTTTTAAATGCTTCTGACGATGTTATTGTAGTTACAGTTCCAGATCCAGCTGCTATTACTGATGCATATGCAACTATTAAAACTGTTGCAGCTTTAAGAAATGATATAGGCTTGATAATGAATCAAGTAAAAAATGAAAAAGAGGCTGAAGCTGTTTTTGAAAAGATTCATAAAGTTGCAATGGCAAATATTGGTGGAAATTTAGATTTGCAGTTTATGGGTAAAATTAACAGTGATATTAAAGTAAGCTCTTCTGTCAAGCGTAGAGCTTTATTTAGCGTATCTTATCCAAACTCTCAGCCATATAATGATATAACTGCGATAGCAAACAAGATCGTGAGTAGATTGGAACGAGATGTGCTCGTTAGTAAGAATGAGAGTGGATTAACGGGGCTATTTAAACGCTTAATGGAACATTTTTAAGGTTATTTTTGGGGTACATGGATGTTAGGTGAAAACTTTGTATATTTTTTTACAGTTCAAGGCTTTTTTATCGGAATTATTTTTGGTATATTAAAGTCATTTGATGCTGAAGGCTTACTTTTATATACCTTTTTTATAACTACCTTTTTTTACCTTTTTTCACATATAATAATTGCTTTGTATTTTAAAACACTCACGGCTAAATCATATTTTTTCCCTAAAGAATCACATGAAAGAGACCTTGATTTTTTTGTTAAAGAGATAAACAAGAGAGAAAAACTTATTGATTCAGTATATAAAATTACAGATGCAGCTGTAAAAATTAACGCTCAAGAGATGCCAGGACAAAAAACATGATAACGGCATATACTCAAGATATTAAACATAAAGAAGATGAGCTAGCTATTCAGTATTTACCTGCGGTGAAAGCAATGGCATTTAGGCTAAAAGAAAGACTCCCTAGTTCTATAGACTATATGGATTTGTCTGCTATTGGAACGGAAGAACTTATAAAATTAGCTAGAAGATATGATGAAAAGCTCAATGATTCTTTTTGGGGTTATGCAAAAAAAAGAGTTTATGGTGCTATGCTTGACTATTTGAGAAGTCTAGATATTTTATCTCGTGCAAGTAGAAAACTGGTTAAAGCAATTGATTATGCAGTGGATGAGCATAGGCTTACTAATGAAGAAGAGCCTACAGATGCAGAGCTTGCTATTTTATTGGACGAGAGTGAAGAAAAAGTTCACGATGCAAGAATAGCATCTAGTATTTATGCTGTTATGCCACTTCACGATCAACTTCAAGTTGGTGATGAGGGTGCTGCTCTAGCTATTATAGAAAAAGAAGAACTAGTTTCTGTTATAAAAAAAGTTCTTTTAGGCTATAATGAAAGAGAACAAATGATTATTCAACTTTACTATTTTGAAGAGTTAACACTTAGAGAAATAAGTGATATTTTAGATATTACAGAATCTAGAATTTCACAAATACATAAATCAGTAATCCATAAAATCAAAGAAAGTGTAGGGGCATAATATGGCAGATATACTTTCACAAGAAGAAATTGATGCATTACTTGACGTCGTTGAGGATGAAGGTGATGATGTATTAGAGAGTTCAGATAGTAATCTGCTTCCTCAAAGACAAGTAACACTTTATGACTTTAAACGACCAAACAGAGTATCAAAAGAACAACTACGTGCTTTTCGCGGTGTTCATGATAAGATGGCGCGGTCACTAGCATCTCAGATATCTTCTATTATGCGTTCTATTGTTGAAATTCAACTACATTCAGTTGATCAGATGACTTATGGTGAATTTTTAATGTCATTGCCAAATCCAACGAGTTTTAATGTTTTTTCTATAAAACCATTAGAAGGGAGTGGTGTAATAGAGATAAATCCTTCAATTGCTTTTCCTATGTTAGATCGTCTTTTAGGTGGTAAAGGTGAGCCTTTCGATGCAAGTAGAGAATTCTCAGACATAGAACTAAGTCTGTTTGAAACAATTTTACGCGTTATGATGAGTACTCTAAAAGAGGCTTGGGGACCAGTTATGGAAGTATATCCTACTGTTGAGTCTAAAGAATCAAGTCCTAATGTTGTTCAGATTGTTGCTCAAAATGAGATAGTTGTTATGGTCGTAATGGAAATAATTATTGGACATAGTTCTGGTATGATGAATATCTGTTATCCAGTTATATCATTAGAACCAATACTTCCTAAGTTGGCAAGCAGAGATTTAATGCTAAATGAAACAAGCTCTAAAAAAAGTAGAAACACTGAACTACAAGTTCTACTTGGTGGAGCAAAGGTAAATGTAGAAGCTAATCTTGGTAATGCAGAACTTACCATGAGAGATATTTTAGAATTAGAGATTGGTGATGTCGTAAGACTTTCGAGTGCAGCTGATGATATTGTAACGGTAAGTATAGATGGTAAGGAAAGATTTCATGGTGAAATAGGACTTAGACGATTTAGAAAATCTATACAAATTACAGAAATGATTGATACAGAAAAAGATGCCGTTAAAAGAGCACTAGAAAATTTTGAAAATTTGAGACATGATAAAATATCCGGAGTTAGGGATATAGTTAATGATAATAATTAAGGGTCAATAAATGAATGATTTTATGAAACTATTTGAAGATGAAACAGTTGGTACAATTGAAGCATTGGTCGGACAAGCACCAAAGTTAGAGATAAAAGAAGAACAGAAGTTAAGTATCATATCAAATATCATTCCTCCAATCGTGCTTGCTAAATTAACTATTAGTGGTGATATAGAAGCTACAGCTATGGTTGCTCTTACTCCAAATTTAGTTACTTCACTATCAGATATGATGATGGGAGAAGACGCAAGTGATAGAGAGGATGTTAGTGATGATGACCTAGATGCAGCAAAAGAAATAATTTCAAATATTTTTGGTGCAATAGGAAATTCACTATCATCTCAAAAAGAGATACCTGTCCTTTCATTTAAAATAGATAGTATAGAATTTGTTTTGGATGATGCAGAAGTAAGTCTAGAAGAATACAGTAAAATGTATGTTTATAAATTTACAATTGGAGAGTTTAATTCTCTACTCATGTTAATACTAGATGAAAAGATTAGTAATAAACTTGACGGAAAGTCTGAAAAAGAAGCTGTTCACGAAAACTTTTCTTCAAGTGCTCCTTCTAAGGATAGTACTTTTTCTTCTGATCTGCACTTAAACAGTGATGAAGTAAACAATATTTCGCTAATTATGGATGTTAAGCTTCCCGTTAGAGTACGAATTGGTAAAAAGAAAATGCTTTTAAAAGATGTTCTTAATATGGATATAGGTTCGGTCATAGAACTAAATCAGTTAGCAAATGATCCATTGGATATCTTAGTTGATAACCACGTTATAGCACAAGGTGAAGTGGTTATTGTTGATGGTAATTTTGGAGTTCAAATAACTTCGATAGGTACCAAAAAAGAGAGATTGACTCAGCTTAAGACATAATATGAAAGCAAATAAAGATGAATTAGTAAAAAAATATATAAGAGATATTAAATCAGCAGATGTTTGGAGTGTTTTTAAAATAATTGCTGATTTTGTAAAAGGGTTTGATGAACTTGGTGAGTTAGGCCCCACTGTAACAATATTTGGTAGTGCAAGAACAAATAAAAGTGATCCTTATTATAAAAAAGCTCAAAAAGTAGCTTCAATGTTGGCATCACGTGGGTTTAACATTATGACTGGTGGTGGACCTGGTATTATGGAAGGAGCAAATAGAGGCGCACATCAGCATCAAGATGTTGAGTCTATCGGTCTTAATATAGATCTTCCTTATGAGCAAACTGCAAATCCATATACAACAACAGAGCTAAACTTTGACTATTTCTTCTCCAGAAAAGTAATGTTAGTTAAATACTCAATGGCTTACGTTATATTCCCAGGTGGATATGGAACATTAGATGAATTATTCGAAGCTTTAACACTAATTCAAACTAGAAAAGTTACTGGTGTTAAAGTTTTTGTTGTTGGGGTGGATTTTTATAAACCTCTTATGGAATTTATTGAAACTAAATTAGTTACAAACGGAATGATAAATAAAGATGACTTTGAATTAATTAGATTAACTGATGACTTAAAAAGTATTGTTAAAGAAATTGAAGAGTCATTGCTAGAGCAGATAGAGATGCTACAAGATGCTGGACTTGGTGATTCTAAGTATTGTCAATCTTTGTCAAAATTTACTATAAATAAACTATAGATGCTTAAAAATAAAATATAAAACTTCTATAATAGCTACTTTATATGGTGTAAATAAGTTAGTTGTAATAGGTGAACTTGGGCTGTTTGAAGTATAAACTAATTACAACTAAAAACAATTTCAAAACTTCTGTAAACTTCTTTCACGGATTAAGAAACTTCTAAGCAACAACCCCCTATAATTCCCATCCACAAACAAAGAGACCTTGTTTAAAAGGCCTAGAGAGACTTCGAGTTGAAGCTTTTGA
>JBLIEY010000064.1:0-15401 GCA_047633475.1 Sulfurimonas sp. | reverse complement strand
ATAAAAAAAAGAACAATATAAGGAGTCAAGAAGATAGTATTGATGATACAAAAAAGTTTTTATCTAATATAAACATTGGTTTGAAAAATAAGCGAATTGATAAGATGATAAAAGATGATATTACTAAATACGATATAAATTTTAATAAAAAAATAGAAGAAATATTTCCAATTAATAAAAAACTCATAAGTTTTTTAAATCCTAAACAAAATAAAATGAACTTTTACTCTTCTACAGACTCCTTATTTGGTGATAAAAGTGCAACTATATTGTTGATAGAGACAACTTTTCCTTTAACTTCTTTGAATATAATACTAAAAAATAGTTTAGTGAATTTGATATTAACAGTTGTCCTATTGGTATTTATCTTATTTATTTTCGCGTACATTATAAAAAAAGAAATAACTAATAAGCTTCAAACTATTACCGAAAAAATTAAAAACAATGAAAAAATAGAGAATGAAATTCATTTTATTAAAGAGATTGGTATTTTAAAAAATAGTTATAACGAAATGTTAGAAAAGTTAAATAATCAAATTGAAGTCAATAAAGAGTTGTCATATATTGATTCACTAACACAACTCAGAAACAGAAAAGCTTATGATGAAAAAATAGATGAGACTCTCTCATTATACAAAAGATACAAGTCTGTTTTTTCTATAGCTATATTAGATATTGATGATTTCAAAAATGTAAATGACACTTATGGACATAGTACTGGCGATATTGTACTAAAAGATATAGCTAAAACTTTAAAAGCATCTACAAGAGATGGTGATACGCTTTTTAGGATAGGTGGAGAAGAATTTGTTGTTATTTTCCCACTTACTTCTTTATCAGATGCTAAAATAGTTGCTGAGAAAATTAGAAAAAATGTTGATACAGAACTTAGTGTTAATAACATTAATATAACGCTCAGTATAGGTTTGTCAGAAATAGGTGTTGGTGATTGTAAAGATTCAATTTTTAAAAGAATTGATAAGTTTTTATATATCTCTAAAAAAACTGGAAAAAATAAAGTCACGGCAGGTTAAAGGAGTTCCTAATTGTATGATTATTGGCAATTTACTTAAATCTTATATAAAAATATAATATTTTTAAAACAACTTCCATAAAAGTCTACCTTATTAAATAAAATCAAGAAACTTTTTAGTATAATATGCTCATAGTCTGAGTAGTTCGATATATCGTTATTATGAGGGTTCTACATATTCAAATCGTGAACTAGTAGAGTTTTTGTGTGTTGGTGTTATCATTTGAGATACGTTAACTCTGTCGAGATAATGCTGCCTTTATAAGACTCTCTCTTCACCCAAATTCGGCTTTTAGAACCAAGCCTGTGCGAGACGGCTACTCGGGCTATTACTATTTAGTACGTGAGAGTAGTAAAGCACCTTGTACTATGCTATTGCTAAGTTTTCTTCGGCATAAAGCCCACGTATTGCAAAGCCATACTTTAAACATTAACTTTTATACATTAGGAAAACAATCAATGAAAATATTAATTTTAGGCGCAGGCGGTAGAGAATATTCTATAGCTAGAGCAATTTTAAATGAAGAAGAACAACATGAACTATTTTTTATGCCAGGAAATGGCGCTACTAACAATTTAGGAACAAATTTAGATATTAAAGATTATAACGATTTAGCAGATTATGCAAAAGAAAATAAAATTGAATTAACAATAGTAGGTCCAGAAGCTCCACTTGTTGATGGAGTTGTAGATATTTTTAAAGCAAAAGGCTTGGTAATATTTGGACCAAGTAAAGAAGCTGCACAACTTGAAGGCTCAAAAGTTTATATGAAAAACTTTTTAGCAAAATATAACATACCAACAGCAAAGTATATAGAGACTGCATCTATTGAAGATGCTTTTAAGTTCACAAAAACATTAACTGCTCCAATAGTAGTTAAAGCAGATGGACTTTGTGGTGGTAAGGGTGTGATTATCGCACAAAGTCATGATGAAGCAAAAGTTGCAATCTCAGAGATGCTAAGTGGGAAAAGTTTTGGAGATGCAGGACTTAAGGTTATCGTTGAAGAGTTTTTAGATGGTTATGAGCTTTCAATGTTTGCAGTTTGTGATGGAGATGACTACATACTTCTTCCAGCAGCACAAGATCATAAAAGACTTTTAGATGGTGATGAGGGTCCAAATACAGGTGGAATGGGTGCTTATGCTCCAACACCTTTGGTTGATGAGGAACTTTATCAAAAAGTTAGAGACAGAGTTATTCATCCTACTTTAGATGGAATGAAAAAAGAGGGAGCACCTTTTGAAGGAGTTCTTTTTATTGGAATCATGGTTGTTAATGGTGAACCAATTACACTAGAATTTAATGTTCGTTTTGGAGATCCTGAGTGTGAGATACTAATGCCACTTATGACATCAAGCGTAAGTGATATGTTCTATAAAGCTGCTACAAATAGACTTAGTGACATCAAAGTAGAATTTTCTAAACAATTTGCTGTTGGAGTTGTGATGGCTAGTGGAAATTACCCGTATAGTAGTTCAATCCCTGCAGAGATAATTGTAGACGAAGTACATCATGAGACAATTAAAAACTTCACTCATATTTCGTATGCTGGTGTAAGTATGGAAGATGGTGTTCTTTATGCTGATGGTGGTAGAGTTTTAGTATGTGTTGGTTTAGGTGATAACATCAAAGAAGCTAGAGATAGAGCATATCTTAGATGCGGACAAGTTCACTTTGCCGGTAAAAAGATAAGAACAGATATAGCTTATCAAGCTTTATTAGAGTTATAAAATTGAATGAAGAAATAGAAAATATACTTCACCGTGAAGGTATTGTTTTAGCTACTAATAAAAAAAGAGCAATGGCTTTTCTTATAGATGAGATGCTTCTGTCTTTTTTACTTGTGATTGCACTTTGGGACTCGTTTTCACAAGCTGTTACAATGGAAGAGATGATAAATATAACTAATACATTTGCTTTAGAATATATGTTCATGAAAATAGTTTATCAAGCATTTTTTGTTATGCAATATGGTGCATCTATTGGTAAAATTGTTATGAAGATAAGAGTAATTGAAATAAAGACTATTCAAACACCTAGTGTTGTATGTGCGTTAAATCGTGCAATCTTCCGCGTTATTTCAGAACTTTTTTTATACCTAGGTTTTTTATGGGGTTTACTTAATCCACAGAGACAAACATGGCATGACAAAACAGCAAGAACCTTGGTAGTAGATGCTTAAACTTCTAACTCTTTTTTTAATCTTAACATCGTTCTTGTTTGCAGTAGAGAAGGAAGACAAGGTTGAAATATATGCAACAACAATAGAGTCACAAAATAACATTGTAACAACATCGGGCGAAGTTACTGTTGTTTATAAAGACTACATGCTTAGTGCAAAAAAAGCCATCTATGATAAAAACAGTGGTATATTGGAACTATTTGATAATATTAGAGCATATCAGGGTAAAAAGTATAAGCTTTTAGGTGACTATGCTAAGTTGAATATTTCAAAAAAAGAGCGTATTTTTAAGCCATTTTTTATGCTTGAAAAAGAATCAAATGTTTGGATTAGTGCAGACGAGGGTTGTGCTTTAGATAAGGATTTTGATATCCAATCAGGAGTTTTGAGTGGATGCGACCCTATTGATCCTTTATGGCAAATGAACTTTTCATCATCTACGTATAATTCAGATGATATGTGGTTAAATATTTACAACGCGAGAATATTTATCTACGATATACCTGTTTTTTACACACCATACTTTGGATTTTCTTTAGATACAACAAGAAGAACAGGACTTTTAACTCCTGCTTTTGGTATATCATCGGATGAGGGATTTTATTATGAACAGCCTATCTATGTAGCTGAACAAAATTGGTGGGATTTAGAGTTAAAAACTCAAGTTAGAACTAGTCGTGGTTTTGGTGCTTACTCTATATTTAGATTTGTAGATTCTAAAGTTTCAAGTGGTGAGTTTACAACTGGATACTTTAAAGAGTATGATAGTTATTTTGAGTCTGAAGATTTAGAGTACAACACACATTATGGGTTTAATTTTAATTATGAAAATAGTGATGTTATAGATCAATGGTTTGGCACAAGTCTAGAGGGTCAGTCTGGTTTGTATATGGATTTAAATAATTTAAACGATGTTGACTATATAAACTTATCTTCAAATAATAGTAGTGATAACGTTACATCATCACTAGTTACATCAAAAATAAATTTATTTTACAATACTGAAGATAATTACTTTGCCACATATTTTAAATATTATAAAGATTTAACAGAAGATAGTAATGAGGAAACTCTTCAAAATTTGCCTGTATTTGAATATCATAGATATTTAGAAACCTTTTTTGGTGACCATTTATTATATAATCTAGATATTCAAAGTGATAATACGTACAGAGAACTTGGCAAGCATGCTACACAAACTGATGTTACGATTCCAGTTACACTTCAAGGTAATTTTTTTGATGAATATTTAAATCTTTCATATGAATCCAATGTATATGCACAATATTCAAAATTTAGTGGAAGTGAAGAGACATCTACTGGTGATTATAATAATGGATATATCGCTAGAAATTATCATACATTTTCTGCATCTACACAATTAACTCGTGCTTTTGAAAATGTTACTCATGTATTAGATCTTAGTACTACTTATACTATAGCGGGAGAAGAATCTAGAACTGGTTATTATAAAGATTATGAATCATACTGTTCCAATAGTGCTAATGCAGATGATGATATTTGTGAATTTTATGAAATTTCAACAATAGATAATGAACAGCAGTTTAATTTCACTCAGTATTTATATGATTCAAAAGGTTCACAAATTTTTTATCATAAGTTAGCTCAAACTGTTTCATATGAAAGTTCTGAAGATGCTTTAGGTGAGCTTGAAAATGAGTTAGATTATAAAATATCTAACAATATCAGTTATTATAATGATATTTTTTATGATTATTATGAAAATAAATTTTCAGAGATTAATAATAAACTTACCTTTACCGGAGGTGGGTTAAGTCTTTCCCTTTCTCATGCATATGAAGATACTTTTGATGATTCGCTAAATACAAGTTATATAACATCAAGTGCTAGTTATACTTACGATAGTCATTATTCATATATTGGATCATATAATTACGATATAGAGAATGAATTGATAAATAGTACAAGTATTGGGTTCTTATATAAAAAAAGATGTTGGGATTTTGGTGTAAAGTTTGTAGAGACTAATAGTCCTACATTAAGTACAAGTGGTTCTACTTCATCATTTGATAGGTATATATATTTTACTATAAACTTGAAACCACTGATTAGTTCAAATAGTGACCCATTATTTGAGTATAAGTTAGAAGAAAACTAGGCAAGGACTCTAATGAAAAAATATAAACATATTCTTAAAAATAGGGAAGATGCAGCAAGAAAACTAACTGAAGTCATCCCAATGCAAAGACTAAAAGATGAGTCATGGAAAATGGTGGCTGTTTCTACTGGTGGCTTAGAGCTTGCATATATGTTGAGAAGAAAACTTCCAAACACTTTGGATATTCTTTTTTCAGAATCTATAATGGCTCCAAACAATGACGAATGTGAAATTTCTAGAGTAAGCGAGAGAGAAGAGATAGTTAGTAATGAGCAATTAGTTGATGCTTTTGAGATTAAGTATGATTATATATATGGTGAAGCAAAAAGAAAATATGAAGAAAAAATTCTTAGTTGTATATACAAGTATAGAAAAGGGAGACCTTTTGCATCTATGAAAGGTAAAATTGTACTTCTTATTGATGAGGGAAGTGAGACTGGAATGAAGCTTATGACTGCTCTTAAAACTATTTTGGCCATGAAACCAAAAGCAGTTTATATCGCAATACCAGTTATACCAAGCGATACGTTAGATATGTTGGAACAATATGCGGATGATATATTTTTCCTTCATAATATAGACGATTATGTTGAAACTAACCTTTATTATGAAGAACTAGAAAAAGTTGAAGAAGAAAAATTAGAAAAATACTTAGGAGCAAAAAATGAAATATGATGTTAATTTAGAGTTGGTAAATAGAGTCGAAGAGTACTCATTTGGAGATGTGGCAAAACAAGCAAATGGTTCTGTATGGTTAAAGTCAGGTGATAGTGTAATATTAGCAACAGTAGTTATAGATGAAACAGAAATAGTAAAAGATGATTTTTTACCTTTAACAGTTCAGTATATAGAAAAATCATATGCAGCCGGTAAAATTCCTGGTGGTTTTTTCAAGCGAGAAACAAAGCCTAGTGATTTTGAAACATTAACATCTCGAATAGTTGACCGTTCTCTTCGTCCACTTTTCCCTAAAGGCTTTGGCCATCCAACACAGATAACTATTATGGTTTTTAGTGCAGGTTCAGATGCAGACTTACAAGTTTTAGCATTAAATGCTGCATCTGCTGCATTATATACTTCGGACATTGATATTAACACTGCAGTTTGTGCTGTTAGAGCTGCAAAAATAGATGGAGAAATAGTTTTAAATCCAACACTTTCTCAGCTTAAGAACTCAACACTTGATTTATATTTATCAGGAACTAAAAATGACCTTCTTATGATTGAGATGCGTTCATTTGGCTCAAACGAGACTCAACTTGAAGAGAATTTTATTATTGATCCAATGATTGATCCTACTCTTAGCGTACCTAGCATCTTAGTTCATAAATCAAATGCTATTGCTGAAGATGAACTAATTGAAGTTTTTGAAAAAACTCAAATTGCATTGTTTGAAAATAATGTAATGTATGAAGAAGCTTTTTGTGATTATAAAAAAGAAACTGTAGCTATAGAGTGCAAAGCACACGCTATAAATGAAGAAATGGTTACTTATGTAAGAGATAATCATATGGCAGATATCACATCTGCAATGAATCAAATGGCAAAGTCTGAGCGTTCAACTGCTCTTAGAAAACTTAGAAAAAATATCATAGCAACTAAAACAGAGTGGGCTGATGTTGAGCAAGAAGTATCGTTAAAAGATGCAATAGAAAGTGTAAAAAAAGTACAAGTAAGATCTCAAATCTTAAATGAAAGAGTTCGTGCTGATGGTAGAGCTTTAACAGAAGTTAGACCTATTTCTATTAGTACAAATGTACTTCCAAGAGCTCACTCTTCTTGTTTATTTACAAGAGGACAAACTCAAGCCTTAGTTGTCTTAACAATGGGTGGACCAAAAGATGCACAAATGTTTGAGTCTCTAACTGATGATTCAACTCAAAATGAAAACTTTATGGTTCATTATAATTTTCCAGGATTTAGTGTAGGTGAGGCTTCTCCTGTTATGGGAACAAAAAGAAGAGAACTAGGACACGGAAATTTAGCTAAAAGAGCATTAGAGCCAATCGTAGATTTAGATGGACAAACAGTTCGTTTAGTATCTGAAATCTTAGAATCAAATGGTTCATCTTCAATGGCTACAGTTTGTGGTGGTTACATGGCGCTTAAAGCTGCTGATATAGACACAAGCGATACAGTTGCTGGAATCGCTATGGGTATGGTCTCAAATGGTGATAACTATGCAATTCTTTCAGATATCATGGGACTTGAAGATCATGATGGAGATATGGACTTTAAAGTAACTGGTTCAAAAGATGGAATCACTGCTATGCAAATGGACATCAAACTTGGTGGAATTTCATTGAATGTTTTAAAAGAAGCACTTTACCAAGCGAAAGAGGGAAGAAGTCATATAATTGACATCATGATAGATGCTGAGAATAAAATAGAATTTAATGATGGTGTTCTTCCAAGTACAGACTTCTTTCATATTGATCCAGGTGTAATTGGTGAAGTTATTGGTCAAGCAGGTAAAGTAATTCGTGAGATTATTGAGAAGTTTGAAGTTGCAATCGACATTGATAAAAAAGATGGAAAAGTAAAAGTTACAGGTAAAAGTAAAACAGGCGTATCTGCAGCAAGAGAACATATCGAGGGCATAGCAAACGCACCAAAAGTGGAAAAAATTAAGTACCAAGTCGGTGATAAATACGAAGGTGTAGTTAAAAAAATAGTTGATTTTGGAGCATTCATTGGTCTACCAGATGGGACAGATGGACTTCTTCATATCTCTAAAGTTTCAGAGCAAAGAGTAGAAAAAGTTTCTGATGTTTTAAGTGAAGGTCAAAAAATTAATGTTGAGATTTTAGAGTTTAAAGGCAACAAAATCTCTCTTGGTATAGCTAAGTAGTAAATAATTATGAGGGTAAAAAAACATTTAAATTACCCTCATATGAAAGACTAAAATAATGAAATTAAAACCACTTATTATCTTATTTGTCTTTTTAAATGTGCTTACTTTGCATGTTTATCTCTTTTATAATTACTCAATTCCTTATCAAAATATGAAAGTCGAAAAACCATCAAATTATATTGTAACCTTAAACATACTTCATGAAAAAAATAATCTAGTTAAAAAAGAAACAATCAAAAAATCAAAAAATCAAAAAAAAGTTCCCGCAGTCAAAGTCAAAGAAATTCATAAAAAAATATTAAAACAAGAAAAAAAAATTATAGAAAAAAAGAAGCAAGTTCTTGTAGCAAAAAAAGATAAACCTATTATCTCTGATAAGAAGATTGAAAAAGAAGAACATGAAACGATTAATAAAAAAACGGTTAGCAAAAAGTTTGTAGTAGAAGACAATCATACAACTAATAAAGTTAAGCTAGTAAAGCCATGTAAGAGTAAAAGTATAGCTCTAGATGCAAAGAAACAAGATGAATCTCTAAAAAAATATATTTCATACATTAACACAACAATCCTAGAGAACAAATTTTATCCCAAAACAGCAAAAAACATGGGAATTGATGGTAAATGCACTATAATGTTATGCATATTAAACAATGGAACTATTAAAGAAATGAAGGTAGTTCAAAAATCAAATTTTACTATATTTAATAAATCAGCCTTAAAAATTATTGAGAAAATAGGATCTTTCAAAGCATTTCCATATCTCTTAAAAAAAGAGATAATCACCTTGAAGATACCTATAAAATACAAACTAAAAGGATAGAAATGAACTTAATGTACTATTTAGACAAGGGTGGATTTGTCATGTACGTTTTACTCTTTTTAAATATAATCGGATTTACGATTATAATATATAAGTTTTTTCACATACTGTATTACTCAAAAAACCATCACTTAATCACCCAAGAGATAAAAAATGAGTTAGAAAAAACAAATGTACAAAATAGTGCAAAGTTTATGATTATAACTCTACTAAAAGATGCACTATCTTTCAGAATGCAAAAGCTTACATATGGATTAAATACAGTTAAGATAATAGCTTCTATATCTCCTCTTATAGGTTTATTTGGAACAGCACTTGGTGTTTTTCATTCTTTTGAAGCCATTGCTTCTTTAGGACTAAGTGATCCAACTATTTTTGCAAAAGGTATATCAATAGCACTAATTACAACACTTGGTGGTTTAATAGTAGCTATTCCTCACTATATAGCGTATAACTATCTTATTGGATTAGTAGATAATTTAGAGGCATTTTTAGATAGTAAGTTAGTTCCAATAACTGTAGAGGTTTTAAAATGAGAAAAAAAAGGGAGTGGTTGACTTTTGACTTAACTCCTCTTATAGACATTGTATTTTTACTTCTAATTTTCTTTATGGTTTTCTCAGTTTTTAAAAAAGATGAATTTGTTTTAAATGTAGATTTACCAAATTCTGGCGCAGCACAAAAGAAACAAAAACAAGAGAGTCTTTCTGTAGAGTTAAATGAGAACTTCTTATCATTTAAAGGCAAAAAAATCAGCTTTGAAGAGTTCAAAGAAGAGTGTAATAGCTTAGATGCCAAGCAACTTTTAGTTTTATCGATTGACAAAGAAGTGAAGTATGAGAAAATTGTACATTTACTAGATATACTAAAAGAAAAAAATTTACAAAATATTTCATTATTGGTTAAAAAATGAAGAACTCTCTTGTACTCCTAAGTCTGCTATTAGTAAGCACATTTGTAGTTTCGCTTCTTTTGGGAAGTTATACGATTAGTTTAAAAGATCTTAGCGATTTGTACATGTTTTACTTTTATGATTATCCAGTTGAGAACCTAGAGCGAACTATGTTAATTCAAAGTATAATCTTTGACATTAGACTTCCTAGGTTATTAGCTGCCATTTTAATAGGAGCTTCATACGCAGTTGCAGGTGCATCTTTTCAATCTATGTTTATAAATCCCTTAGTGTCGCCTGGCATCCTGGGTGTGCTCTCTGGTTCAGCCTTTGGAGCAGCTTTATCCATATCTTTTTTTGATAGCTGGATATTAACACAATTGTTTGCTTTTTCTTTTGGTACTTTGGCAGTTTTATTTGCTATTTTTGTTACTAAGATTTATCGAGATAGAACAAATCATACTTTAGTCCTCATTTTAGGTGGAATTATCAGCGGCTCTTTTTTCTCCACATTGCTCTCTATTGTCAAGTACACAGCAGACCCATATGATAAGTTGCCATCTATTGTTTACTGGCTTATGGGTAGTTTAGCATCTGTTGAGCTAAGTAGCATCTATGTCTATAGTATTCCTTTACTCCTTGGCATCTTTAGTCTCATCCTTATGTCTAAATATTTAAACATTTTAAGTTTTGGTGAGGATGAAGCCAGAAGCTTAGGAGTAAATACAAAGTTACTAAGATTTATAGTTATCTTTTTTGCAACTCTTATAAGTGCTTTAAGTGTTTCTATAGGTGGAATGATAGGTTGGATAGGACTTATAATTCCACATTTTGCAAGACTTATAGTTGGTCCAAACAACATAGTTCTTCTTCCTACAGTAGCGTTTATGGGTGCTATTTTTCTTATGATTGTAGATAACTTCTCTAGAATGCTTTTGGAGGTTGAGATTCCTATTGGCATCTTAACCTCACTTATAGGAATACCTATTTTTGTTTTAGCATTAAAAAGTTCCAAAAAAGGAATAAGCTAATGATAAAAGCGCAAAATATTAGTTTTGCTTATGGAAGTAAAACTATACTCGATGATGTTAGCTTACAAATCAAAGAGGGCGATATAGTATCTTTGTTAGGTCCAAACGGAGCTGGGAAAAGTACATTGATTAAAGTGCTTTTAGGTTTGTTAAATCCAAGCTCTGGAGATGTCTATCTCGATGGCGCTAAGCTTACAACTTATAAAGAAAAAGAGTTAGCAAGAAAAGTGGCATATGTACCACAAACTAGTTATCTTCCTTTTTCATATACAGTTTTAGATATTGTTATAATGGGTAGAATATCATATCAAAGCATCTTCTCAAAGTATAGTAAAAAAGACAAAGAAATAGCTAAAAATGCACTTAAAAAACTTGGTATTTTAGACTTAGAAGATAAGTTGTATAACGAACTAAGTGGTGGACAAAAACAACTAGTTCTTATATCAAGAGCATTGGCACAAGAAGCAAAAGTATTCATCATGGATGAGCCTGTTAGTGGTTTGGACTATGGAAATCAGTTAAGACTATTAGAACGTGTAAAGCATCTCTCAGAACAAGGATATACATTTTTAAAGTCGACTCACTATCCAGACCATGCTTTTTTAGTTTCAAATAAAGTTGTACTTATGAAAGATGGTAAAATCTTAACAACTGGTATACCAAATGAAGTCATTACAAAAGAAAATATAAATATGCTCTATGGAATTGACGTGAGTATAGATATGACTAAACATGGTTCAAACATGTGTATCCCAAAATTTATGAAGGACAAGAAAATATGAAATATATTCTGCTTTTTTTAATCACTATAAACATACTAAATGCAAACGAGATAATCAGATGCGAGGACTACAAGAAGATAAGTAACTATACAGTTGGTAAATCTCCTCCTTCAAATATGATGCTACAAACGATAAGGGAGTATAAGTTTCCTAAAAAAATATCAAAAAAAGATGATGCTTTTAAAAAGTTGTCAGGTATAGAGAGTTTACTTGAGAAAAAAGTTGACTTAGTTGTTTTGTATAATTCTTCTGGTAATTATGCAAACTTAGCAAGTAAACTTCAAAAAGTAAATATTGACTCATGTTCTATAAACCTTACATCTATTTATGATTATATAGATGGATACCGCACTCTTGGTAGGATAATGAACAAAGAAGATAGAGCAAATGAACTCTCAGAATATATTGAAAAAAAATTAAAATATGTAAAGAGTATAGAGGAAAGTATACCACTAGAAAAAAGAGTAACTGTGTACTATGCTAAACGTTCTAATGGCTTGGAGAGTGACTGTAAAGATTCAGTACACAGTGAAGTTATAGAACTTGTAGGTGGAATTAACCCTGTAGAGTGTAACGAATTAAAAAATACACATGTAAATATTAATCTTGAAAAATTACTTATGCTAAATCCTGATGTTATTATTACATCTAGTAAGGATTTTTATAAAAAAATATTTAAAGAGAGCAAATACAGGTACTTAAAAGCAGTAAAAGAAAAAAGAGTATATCTTGTTCCAAAAAAACCAATTAATTGGATAGATAATCCTCCTTCTTTTTTGAAAATATTAGGAGCATTATGGTTGGGTCAAGCTCTTTATCCACAATATTATCAGTACGATTTAAAAACACAAAAGAAAGAATTTTCAAAATTATTTTTAAAACAGGGGAAGTGATGAATACTTACAAAACATTTATCTGCATAGATGATACAGATGAGATAGGCTACTATAAATCGACAGGACAAATTAGTGAAGAAATACAAGAATATATACAAAGCAAATATGCTAAATGCTCTGTGATTACAAGACATCAGCTCTTTATACATGAAGATATTCCATACACTTCTCACAATAGTTCTATGTGTTTTACAACAGAGCTTAGTGAAGATGAAAAAGAGGATGTTACTGCTTTTGTAATAAAGCATATTGAAGAGTTTTCAGCACCAACTTCACAACCGGGAATCTGTATAGGTTTTGAAAAAGATATAAGAGATGCAAAGAAGCTCATAGAGTTTGGCTTTGATGCTAAAACAAAAGTTCTAACAAAAGAAGACGCTTACTCTATGGCAAAAGAGCAAAAATTTCATTTAAGTGAGCACAAAAATGATGGACAAGGTGTTATTGGAGCAGTAGCGGGAATCGCTCTTAGACTTTATGGAAGTGATGGTCGAGTAAAAGGTAATCTAAAACTAAAAGATAAAAGCATTAGTGTTAAAGAGTTGCTTGAGCATGAGACTATAGATGAAGTACAATTTGCTGATGGCACAGTAGCATCTAGTGATATAGTCGTTCATTTAAATGATAAGCTAAAAAGAGTTATGTTAAAGCACAAGACAGTTGTTTTGATTCAAAAAGATGAAGATGCATACAAGCTTTTAACAACAGAACAGTTGAGAGATTATTAAGATGTTTTTACATGAAAATGGAAAATTGCTTTTTAAGTACGGCAGAGTAGATTATGAAAAAGCAATAGAACAAGCTCTCTCTTGTAGCTCGTTTGTTTTAGATAAAGATGAAGATGAGTTAGTTACAAGTACAGAGAAAAACTCATGCTATAACTGTCTTTTTAGAAGATGGACAAAGGATAGTTTTACATGTATAAAATCATAGATGAAACAATAGTTAAAGTTGTAATTCTACTCTCATTATTTTTCCTTGTTATGTTTCTAGGATATAGTGGAAGTCTCTTTCATTTTGGTGACTTTAGTGCTACGTTAATGCTCTTACATAAGTATGCAGGTTTTACTTTACTTGGCTTAACATTAGTTCATATTTTGATGAAGAAAAATAAAGTAAAAAAAATTAGCGAAGAATTTATAAACTTACTTTTAGGCAAAAATATAAAACACACTAACAACAAAGAAGAACTTTTAGAAGTTTTGAAGAAAAAAAGCTTAGAAGAACTTTGTTTGCTATTTAATATAAAGATGCAAGATTTACTTCTTACATTGAAAAACAATAATATTGAAGTGAGCGATTCAAAAGAAAAGTTAAGCAAGATTGCAAAGGCTAATTCAAAAGATTTGTATCAGATGTTAATTCTGATTTTAAAAGAGCATATTGTAGGAGAGCGTAAGAACTAAATGCTCTCTTATTTTTTACACTCTCAATAAGAGAGCCTAAATTTATTTGTTACGATGCTTTAAAAATAGTTCTTTAAAACACTTCTCAGAATATTCTTCCATCTCTTTTTGTAGTATATTGTAACTCTGTAGAAATTGACTTGCTTTAGGTGTGAGTTTAATCAAACCTTGTTCATCTTCTGACTCCATCAAATCATCATGTAGATTTCTTCTTAGTAGTGTTATATGCTCAGAAGCTTCTTCGTAGCTTATTCCAATTTTTGCAGCAGCTTTCTCTATCGAACCTTCTTTTTCTAAATGTTCTAGTACTTCTGTTTTAGAATCTCCAAACAAAAGATCACCATCTTGATTTTCTATCCAAGTTTTAGTTTTAACGTACAAACGTGAACGTTTCTTTTCTTTAAAACATCCTAACTCACAGTAAGTAACATCTATGTTTTTTTCTTTTAATGTACCTCTGATTTTTTTAAGTCCAAGACTACCAGCTTGAGCTCTTGCATCCTTACATGTTACACGGTTTTTCTCATCTAAAAATGGTTTTAATCTATCTTGGGCAACTTCACTATATTCACCTGTGCCTTTTAAGTTTCCAAATTGTCCGAGTTCGCATCCAGCGATTCTAATTCCTATGTCCTTGGCAAATTGTCCAACTTCACCAATGGGTGTTTTTGTTTGCGCAGAAATTTTAAAAGCATCTTTACAGTCAAGTTTTCCTTGCTCATTTAGGTATTTGTTAATTTTTTCTTCTAAATCACTCATTTTACATTTATCCTTTGTGGATTTCTATATATATTCATCTTGTCACCTCTTACAAAGCCTATAAGAGTTAAACCAAACTTGTCTGCAATATTGACTCCTCTACATGTAGAAGCTGTTCTTGAAGCCAATATTGGTATTTGGTGCATTACTGCTTTTGCTACCATTTCTGAACTTAGTCTTCCGCTGACCATTAAGAAACATTTTTTAATGTCAACTCCAGCAAGTCTTGCTTTTCCAACGGCTTTGTCTATAGTATTATGTTGAGCTATATCTTCACCTATAAAATATGTATCTTCATCATAATATACTTTTGCAGTATGTACACATCCTGTTAACTCATACAGTGGACACTGAGTATAAAACTTACCCATTTCTTCAGAAAGTAAAGATGCATTTATACTAAAGTCATCATGCATAACAGCAGCATCAATTGCAATTTTAGATATTTGAGTACTAACTGCACGCCCACAACCACTAACTATAACACCTTCTAAATCCAATCTCTCTATATTTTTTTGTAGTACTTTTGCATCTATATGAACTTCAAAGGTTTTAGTGTCTATGTCGTGTATCTCTATCTTACTTATATCTTTTACTTCTTC
>JBLIEY010000063.1:0-15419 GCA_047633475.1 Sulfurimonas sp. | reverse complement strand
GGAAACATCATGAAAAAAATAAGTAAAATTCTAATTACACTAGGTGCTATATCTTTTATGGCAATGGGAGCTTCAACACTAAGTGCTTCAGAAGATAAGTGTGGCGATGGTAAATGCGGAGACAGTAAAAAAGAAAAGAAAGTCATGAAGTGTGGCGATGGTAAATGTGGAGATAGTGCAAAAGAAAAGAAAGTTATGAAGTGTGGCGATGGTAAATGTGGAGATAGTGCAAAAGAAAAGAAAGTTATGAAATGTGGCGATGGTAAATGTGGAGATAGTAAAAAATAGAAAAAAACTATGAAATGTGGCGATGTAAATATAGCTAAACATTTTATTCTAAAAAAGAGAGTATTTAACACTTAACTACTCTCTATAATAACCCATAGTATTTATGAATAACACATATAATGCAAGGAAGTTTTATGATTTTAAAAGAACTATATTTAAAATTCACAAATACAAGTGAATACTTACAATCAGCGTCATTATTATTTGCTAGACTTACTGTAGCTTATGGTTTTTATGATCCTGCAATAAAAAAACTCTCAAACATTGAAGGTATAGCCGGATGGTTTTCTTCTATAGGAATCCCTTTTCCACTTTTTAATGCTTACATGGCTGGTATAACAGAAATACTGGGAGTAATATTACTTTCATTAGGTCTATTTACAAGGTTTATCTCTATACCTTTAATAGTTGTAATGCTAGTGGCAATTTTTACAGTACATTATTCAAATGGCTTTTCAGCTGGAGATAATGGTTTTGAAATACCTTTTTACTATATGTTATTTTTACTCACCTTTTTAAGTCATGGTGCTGGTAAATTCAGTCTAGATAAATTTCTATTTGGCAAATAAACTACGAGATAATTAAAATGTTTTTAAATTCTCGCCGTACCTTTTTAAAAAATAGCTTTTTAACAACAGCTGTTTTACTTATGTCTAGGGGTGAAGTTTTTGGTGCAGTAACACCTTTAGACACTTTATCAGTTCTACAAGACGATTTGTTTGGTTATGCTAAAGAAATGGAAGTGGACACTCAGGCATATTTAAACATTATCTTCCACCATAGCCGTGTAACTGAGTATGATAAAAAATACATACGAAATGGTGTGCAGTGGATCAATGAAGAAGCACTAAAACTACATAAAAAGACTTATACTCAACTTTCAAAACAAAAAAGAGAAGATTTACTAAAGATAATTTCAAAGAAAAAATGGGGTGAGAGTTGGATAAAAGATATTCTTACTTACATTATGGAAGCTATGTTTAGTGACCCTATCTATGGAGTAAATAAAAATCAAGCTGGGCAAAAATGGCTTAGCTATAACTCTGGTTTGCCAAGAGCAAAAAAGGCTCTTTTATGATGTATGATATCTGTATAGTAGGAAGTGGTGCCGGTGGAGCTCCTATAGCTTATGAACTAAGCAGAGCTGGATACAAAGTAGTAGTTTTAGAAAAAGGCAAGAACTACAAAGAAGAAGATATTTCCAAAGATGAACTTGCAGTAGCAAGAAGAGAAAAGTTCACTCCTCTTTTAAAAGATGAACAACATGTAATAAACGAAAGACAAAAAGACGGTTCCATACAAAGGTATGAAGGCAAAGAATACAATTGGAGTTTTTGGAATGGCTCTATGGTTGGTGGTTCATCAAATTTAATGAGTGGCTACTTTCATAGAATGAAACCAAATGACTTTAAATTGAAAAGCGCTTATGGTGATATAGAAGGTGCTAATGTTGTTGACTGGGTTATTGATTATGAAGAGCTAGAACCTTATTATACAAAAGTCGAAACTATTGTAGGTGTTAGCGGAAAAATAAAAGAACATAAGTTTAGTGAGCCACGATCTACTAAAGATTTTCCATATAATAGCTTAGCTGTAAGTGGAGTTACCAAGTGGTTTGATAAAGCTTGTGAGAGCCTAGGATATACAAGCTTAGAGACACCAAGATCTATTTTACCTTCTAACGCATTAGGTAGAAATGGATGTACCTACTCTAACTTTTGTGGAAGCTATGCTTGTGCAACTGGTGCAAAAGGCAGTTCAAGAGCTGCACTCCTTCAAAAATGTAATGCCAAGATAATAACTGAAGCTTTTGTATACAAAATGGATAGTGATAAATCAAAAGTTACAAAAGCACATTACTATGACAAAGATTTAAACTCTCACAAGATAGAAGCCAAAATATTTGTACTTGCTGCTCAAGCTATAGAAACTTCTAGACTACTTTTAAACTCTAAAAATGACTTCTTCCCTTATGGCTTAGCTAACAATTCTAAGCAAGTAGGAAAAAATCTTATCTTTAGTGCCGGTGGAAGTGGTGAGGGAAGGTTTAACTTTGAGGGCCTAAATGAAAATGAGCGTCAAGAGCTGATGCAAGAGGGTCTATTTTTTAATAGAAATATACAAGATTGGTACCAGTACTCCCAAGATGGAAAACAAATAAAGGGTGGAACTGTAGACTTTTTATTTGAGCATGCCAATATTATACCTCGTGTTAGAAGTGAGTTTTACAATGATGATGGAGATATTATTTGGGGTGAAGAATTAAAAGATAAAATCTTTAATAGACTAACAAAGTCTAGAGTTTTGAAATTTGAAGTTTTTAGTGACTGGCTTCCTACTGATGAGTGCTTTGTAAGTGTAGATGATAAAGTAAAAGATAAATATGGCGTTGCTGTTGGCGCTATAAACTTATGGGGACATCCACATGATTTGAAGGTAGGTGAACACTTAGCAAAGAAATCAGTTAAAATCTTAGAAGAGATGGGAGCAACAGAAATCTCTTACGGTATATCTTCAAATCCCCCGCCAAACTTAGTTGCAGGTGGATGTAGATTTGGAGAAAATTCTTCAAACTCCGTGCTAGATAAAAACTGTAAGTCCCACGAACTTGACAATCTTTACGTTAGCGATGCTTCTTTTATGCCAACAGGGGGAAGTGTACCATATACCTGGACTATATATGCAAATTCTTTTAGAGTTGCAGATAAAATTTTAGAATCACTTAACAGAGCTTAGGTGTTTTATCCAACTGTATTAAAAGCTCTGTCTCCTGCATCTCCAAGACCTGGTCTTATATATTTGTTTTCATCTAGTCTTTCATCAATCTGAGCTATATAAATATCAACGTCTGGATGCACTTCTTGAACTTTATTTACTCCATATGGAGAGCCAAGTACATTTAAACTAATAATCTTTTTAGCACCATTATTCTTTAAATAAGTAATAGCATCTATTAAAGAACCACCAGTAGCAACCATTGGATCAAGTAAAAGAACTGTTTTGTTATCAAGATTTGGAATGTTTTCATAAAAAAGTTTGCTTTTTGATGTTTCTTCATCTCTTTTCATCGCTATAAATCCACTTTTAGCATAAGGAAGAGTTTTAAGAATACCTGTTAGCATTGGTTCACCAGCTCTTAATATTGGAATAAGAACTAATTTTTGAACTTCAATAACATCAACATCCATCGATCCTTGCCATGTGTTTATGTTTTGAGAAACTGTTGGATAATCTGATAATGCTTCTGAAGCAATAATTCTTGAAATTTCTTCAATTGTCGTTCTGAATTCACTAGATGCTGTTCTTACATCTCTTAATCTATTTACTAGGTGTTTTACAACGACATTTGTGCTTTCTTTATACATTTATAATCCTAAATATTTTTATTCTAAAAGTTTACACTACTTTTTCTAAATACTTCCATGTTCTTTATACAATTTAAGATAAAATTATAAAATTTTTTAAAAAGAGGGAAGATGAAACCTACAACGTATAATTTTCGATTAAAAGACTCAATCATTGGAATCCAGTTTTTATTTGTTGCTTTTGGCGCTTTAATTTTAGTCCCAATATTAACAGGCCTTGATTCAAATGTAGCACTATTTACTGCCGGAATAGGGACTCTTATATTTCAATTGATTAACAGAAAAAATGTTCCACCAATTTTTCTAGCATCTTCATTTGCTTTTATTGCTCCTATATCTTATGGGGTTAAAACTTGGGGTATTGCCGCAACAATGTCAGGACTTGTAGCATCTGGTCTTTTATACATACTTTTAAGTTTCGTTATTAGGTTTAAGGGAAGTGAATTTTTACATAAGCTTCTGCCGGCTGTAGTTGTCGGACCTGTTATTATGTCAATTGGTCTTATCCTATCTCCAGTAGCTGTGAATATGGCAATGGGTAAAACAGGGGATGGTAGTTTTGTTCTAGTTCCTGAGGTAACAGCAATGACTATATCTATGATTGCACTCACTGTTACGGTTCTTTTTTCTCTTCTTGGAAAAGGATTTTTTAAGCTAGTTCCTATTTTGGGTGGTATTATTGCAGGTTATGCTGTTTCACTATATTTTGGAATAGTTGATTTCTCAGCTGTAGGAAAAGCCGCATGGTTTTCTATGCCAAACTTTACAGCACCTGTTTTTAAATGGGAAGCGATTCTATATATCTTACCAATAGCAATCGCACCTGCAGTTGAACACATAGGTGATATGCTAGCAATCTCAAATGTTACAAAAGAAGATTATTTAAAAAATCCTGGACTTAAAAATACACTCCTAGGTGATGGTATAGCAACTTCAGTTGCATCTATGTTTGGTGGACCACCAAATACTACATATTCAGAAGTTACGGGAGCTGTAACAATTACAAAAGCTTTTAACCCTGCTATTATGACTTGGGCAGCAATAGCAGCAATAATTTTAGCTTTTGTAGGAAAACTAGGAGCAATATTATCGACAATTCCTACTCCTGTTATGGGTGGGATTATGCTTCTTCTATTTGGTATCATAGCATCTATAGGTATGGGAACACTTATAAAAGAAAAAGTTGATTTAAGCTGTAATAGAAATATGATTATTGTTTCTATGATTTTAGTTTTCTCAATCGGTGGAATGACATTTAACTTTGGCGGCGTAGGATTTAGTGGCATTGGTCTTGGTGCAATTATGGGTATATTTTTAAATCTAGTACTACCTCAACCAAGAACTTAATTGTACTTATTGTGTATTAGATATTTTCTATAAATTGAAATTACAAAATAGTTCAAGGCAGTTTGTCGAAGATTGGCTAACGCCAATTGAGACAAACTAACGAAGAAATATGAAGTAATTTTACTTTATAGCTATGAAAGTTGCGAAATTTGCCCAGCGGAATACAACTTCGCAGTGGGAGAAACCACAGTTCTTCGCCATCTTAATATTCTCTTCCTCACTATACGGCACTAAAACATTCTCTAGAGCTTCTCTTTTTTGCATTATTTCATACGCTGAGTATCCCTGCTCTTTTTTAAAGTCATAGTAGCATTCTATAAGTTCTTTGTTTAACTTGGAGTGATGACTTATAACCTTTTCACTAAAGATAAAAATTCCTTCTTTTTTTAAAGATGCACAAATCTTTTTTACAAGTTCTTCACGTACCAAAGGACGAATAAATTGTAAAGTATAGTTACTTACAAAAACATCAGCTTCTTTATAATCGTACTCAAGTATATCAGCATTTTGAAGTTGTATATCAGCTCCAAGTGCAACACACTTTCTTCTAGCTTGTTCAAGCATTGCTTCTGAGTTATCAAGTCCTATAAGTTTTGCATCTACTTTTAATTTTCTACTAATATTTATAAGTAGAGATGCAGTTGATGAACCCAAATCATAAAGAATCGAACCTTCTTCCAGACGCTTTAATGCAAAAAATTCTGTAATTTTTTGTGACTCCTTATAAAAAGGCACACTTCTCTCTAGCATATCGTCAAAAACTGCAGCAACTTCTTCATCAAACTCAAATTGTTTTTTTATTGGTTTTGTAAATACTTTATCATTCATAATCGTATTTTAGCTCATATATTACACATAAGCAATTAAGGACTTGTATAGGTCTTGATATTTTGACTTATATCCCTCAATTTGTCATTTTTTAACCTTTTCTGTTCTTTTTAGCTTAAAATATTCTTTAAGTCTGAATTTTAGCTAAGTCCTTTGAGACTGCATTTTAGAATAGACTGTTTTCACATAATACTGGAAAGAATAATAGACCATAGAGTCTGGATATGAGAAAAGTAAAAGAAAAACAAGGAATTAATAATGAAAGCTAACGCATCCATTACATATGTTGGTATTGATATGGCAAAAAATAAATTTGATATTTGTATCTACGATGGCGATTTTTCAAACTGCATATACGAAACCTACTCAAACAATGATGATGGTTTTTATCAACTTCTCTCATACTTTAATTCAATAAATCATTTAGTTGGTTTTAGAATAGGTGTTGAAGCAACTTCAACTTACATGATAGAACTGCAAAAGTTCTTAGATAGTCAAAAAATAAGATATGTTTTAATTAATCCAAAGCGTATTTCTTATTATAAAAAATATAAGAATTTTGAAAGTAAAACTGATAAATTAGATAGCTATTATATTGCTGATTATATAACTACATTGAAAGACAACATCTTTAATTCTAGTTATAACCATACAAGATATATTTATAAAGCCTATCAAGCATATATAAATTCTCTCACTAAATATCAGACTCAGCAAAAGGGTTTAAGTGACAGTATATTAAGTGATAGTTTTGTAAGTCCATCTTTAAGAAACAACATAATAAAAGCAAATGAAACTATTGACAAAGTTCGTTCTGAATCAATAATAGAATTTACTAAACTTATAAAAATTGCTATGCCTGAGTATGACCTCATTAAGGCTGATATTATTGGTGTTAGTGATATGACACTCCTCGCTGTTCTTCCTTTAATTTATGATGTTGTTGACACTTACGATAAGAAGCAATTACAAAGTTATATAGGTCTTAACATTATTTATAAAGATAGTGGTTCATCTGTAAACAAAAAACAAAGAGTTAGTAAAAATGGTAGTGAGATAGCTAGAAAACAACTTTATATGTCTTCCGTTTCAGCTATTCAACATAACTCAGTAATCAAAGATAAATATCAAAGACTTAGAGAAAATGGTAAGCCTCATCAAGTCGCGATGGTTGCCTGTTCTGCTCATTTGTTCAGAGCCATAGTTTCAAAACTAAAACACTATAAAGCACTAAATAAAAATGACTAACGTCGAATCAAGAGTTTACATAGCTATGTTAGAAATTCTAAAAGGTTCAAAGCCTTTTAACGTTTCTGCTGTTGCACGTAAAAGTCAAGTTTCAAGACAAGCAATATACAACATTCTAGAAAGGAGAACTTATCAAGATTTAGACAAGTATAAAGCCTCTTAAATTAGTTTTGTAGTGAGTACGCTCTTCATTCATTCTCCCGTACTCACTCCAAACTTAATTTAATTATTAAGTACCAAAACAAGGAAGTCCAAAAATGGCAAAAGCAGACGAAAATAATCAAGAAAAAGTTGTAGAAAACTTCGATACTCCTAAAGTTGGTTCATCAGATGACATGATGAATTTTATGAAAAAATATAATCGTAATGAAATTAAATTGGCTGGTACTATAACACTTTTAGAAGTTAGTACACCTGCTCAAAAATTAGATAAAAAAACTAATCAACCTGCTTTAGATGATAATGGTAATCCTACATATTGGGATCCATTTTTTACTGCTTCAATTAGCTTTGAGGGTGGTATGACAAGAGTCAATTTATCTCAAAAGCTTTTTGAAATATTACAACAAGGAGAGCGTTATTTATTCGTTGGAAATATGGGTAATGCTTTTGGAAAAGTTCAACCAGTTTTTTATGATGTTCAATCAATAGCATAGGCTTTTATTATGTCAAGAGCAGATAAAGATTATTTAACTTTTATTGATGGTGGTTCATTAGTTCCTTACTATTATCGTGAAGCTAAATACTCACGCAAACCAAATGTAAAAATAATTGAATCCATCTCTCTTGATATGAAAACATATTGTCAGACTCAAAGTAACACTTATTATGTATCAGTTGTTACAGAGAGTTTAGTACGTTATATAACTGCACAAGACTTCTTAAGGGTTAGAGATGAGTTTAAAAAAAGAGAAGCTCAAAGTAATGTCTCTAAGCTTCAGTTAGTTATGGATTTTTGTTAGTCAAAAAGTCAAAAAAAATAGATAGTCCCCCTGTGGTTTAACAAGGGGGTATAAGTAGCCAAAAATTATTTTAAAGTGATAAGGATTCAAATTTTGACAAAAGTAGTTCAAACAATTTCACAACACGTAGATACTTTAAAAACTCACTATTACATAAATAAAAATATTGAGGATGATGATTTTTTCAAATACACTAATTTAATTAAATCTTTATTGGTTTTGAAAAAGCAATCACAAGAAACTTCAAACGAATACGGAGATACTAAATCTATAAATCATTTTTTCGGTACACACAAATTTAATATTATGCCTATATCAATAAAAGGCTTTTCTATACTTTTACAAAATGCTGATTGTTCTATAGCCTTACGACAAAGCAAAAATAAAGTAAATCCATCACCAAGTATTAAAGTAGAGTTTAGAGCTGAATTTTTAGCACGTAAAGGCTATATGGAAGCTATTAAAATAATTAATACACTTGTAGAAACTTATATACTATCATCATTCAATATTAAGATAAGTGAAATACATTTAGCTACTGATATACAAGGTTATAACTTCTCTCACTTAGATTTTTTCAAGATGAAAACACGTTCACGTAAATCTGCAACATTTGAGGATGAATCTATTGAAGCTAAGGCTAGTATGTTTGGTGGTTTAACTACTTTTACGGGTTTTACTTTTGGTGGTGGCGATTATCACTTAAGAATATATAACAAGTCTAAGGAAATTCTCTCCAAGAGAAATAAGGCTTTCGCAGAGACTCATTTGTGGGAACATAAAAAGAACTATCAAGAAGATAAAACTGTATGGCGTATAGAGATACAAATAAGAAGAGCCAAACTGAAAAAGATGGTTTCATCAAACGGAAATACACTAGATAACTATTACAATATTTTAAATAACATCCCTTCACTTTGGAACAAAGCTCTTACAGATTACAACATGAAAGATTTTACTGAAAAGCAAAGTTTTGACCTACTTAGAGGCAAAAGAACTTTAAAAGATGGAACTGACAAACCTTTAACTAAATATGCAATTTATAAAATATTTTCTAGAACTGAGACTATGCCACTATGGGAAGAGATAAAAACATGGAATGGACATCATTCAAGTGAAATAAACACTTCTCCAAAAGTTCCGCAGATTGGTAATTTTATGTATGTTGAAAATAGTATTAAATCTTTACTTTCAACAATGGCGAAACATTACGGTTTTACATCATCACAAACAATGATACAAGCTTTTAAACAAGCGAATATCAATAGCTTAGAACGTAATCAAGTTAGCTTATTAGAGGGTACATACAATAAACAATTAGATTGGATTGACATCATTGATGAACATACTGCAAGTGGTGTTTTAAATCAACCAAATTATAAAGATTTAGAATCTGAGATTTATACAACTATAGTCCAAAGTGATGAGCAAATAAGAAGTACTATTTTTACTGACAAGATACTAAACAGAATTGAAGCTAGAAAAGTATTTTTAAGAAATGACAATGAAGATGTTTTAGTAAGAGACATTAATTACATGCAAGGTCTTATTGATAAAACTGAAGCTATGAGGATATTTTAATGTGTATTGAAAAAGAGTTTTTAGCAGAAGAATCAGGATTAGATGATAGTGTATTTTCTGATAGTTATGATTATGATAAAAGTTTTAAAATGATACGTAAGTGTATGGTTTGTGGTCATGATTTTGAAGATAAAAGCAAATATAAACCTCGTCAGTATTGCTATGGAAAATGTAGTGATTATATGAAACAAAAAAATGCTTTAGAAAATACTTTAATTGCTATTTCTCCTACTCCTGAGGCTAAAAAAATCATACGTGGTGATATGTTCAGATTATCAAACTTATTAAGTAAACGTACCGTTACTAATTCTAGAAACAAGGTTGATAATTAATGAAAATTGATATTAAAGATTTTAAAGAATATGAGTTCATTTGTAAGTGTGGTTGTGGTTATAACGATTACAAAGAAGAGGATGTTTTAAAGCTTCAACTTTTAAGAACTATGTGTGGTTTTTCACTATTTTTAAACTCATGCTGTAGATGTAAAATTCATAATAAAAAGGAGGGTGGTAAAGAAAAGAGTGAACATTTAGAATGTCAAGGTTTTGATATTAGATGTTTAAGGTCTGATAGAAGATTTATTCTTATTGAATGTGCTTTAAGATTAGGTTTTAAACGTATTGGTATTTATAAGGATTTTGTGCATTTAGGCACTTCAAAAACTCATGTTCAAAATAGATTGTGGTATGGATAAAAATATAGTTTACTATATAGTAAATTAAAGAAAAAAAAGGAAATAAAAATGAGAAAAGGCGAAGCTACACTAATAACATTATTGATTATTTTAGTTACTTCTATTGCTAGTGTTTTTATAGAAGATAGATATGGTGTTTCTATAGTTGCTACTGAGTCTATAGATTCAAATTCAACAAAAGGAATTAAATAAAATGTGGATAACAATACTTAAAATTCTTTTACCAATAGCGATAAAAGTTTTGAATAAATATGTTTCTAGTTCTGATAGTCAACTAGATAATAAAATACTTGATGTTGCTAAAACTACAAGTAAGTATATGAGTAAAAAGGATAATAATACATTGTCTTTAGATACTGCTTCTGCTGTTGCATTAGCTATTATAAAAAAAGTGAGTAACTAATGAGTAAAATAATTTATAGAAAAGATTTAGATAGACCGTTAACAAGTGATGAAGTAGATAGTAATTTTTCAAAAATCATTAATAATCATGGAGCTACTAAGTTGGATTCTCGTACTATAATTATGCCTGATGATGGAGCACAGCAATTTTCTAACGCTGTTATTTTCATTTTACCTATTCCTTTAGTACCTGAGTATAATTTCTCTATTCCAGTTTCTATTAAAACACATAAATATAATACTTTAGAGAGAGATAATGTAAAGTATTCTAATGATTCAGATAATTTTGATATTAATGTTCTCAATAATGGTGCTGTTACTCATTCTTCTGAGTCTTTTGATTTAGTGCTTGATTCGGAAACTAGAGAACTTAAGTTCATCTCTAATATGGACGTTAGCGGTTATGCAATTTTAGATTTTTTCATTGAGATTGATGGTTATTCTGCTGTTTTTACTGATTGCTCAGACGAAATTATTGAATATTTCTAATTAGCTATAATGTTAAAAAATAATATAAAAGGTTTTAAACATGTCAAAATATACTGATGAAAATTATAGTGATGATTATGTAGAGGGTGATACTCCCTCTGAAGTTGCTACATGCGATTTAACTGCTATTATGAATGAGTTAACTACTGTAAAGGCTCAGAATGTAGCTTTAAATACTAAGTTAGATACTTTGCTTAGTGCAATTAATTCTAATAAGACTTTGAGTTTTGCTATTAATGATAAATTGGTTTCATTAGATGCAGAAATATCTAATATTACACAACTAGACATTAGTAACTTAGTTACACAAGAATATATAGATTCTAAAGTTCCTTTTGTAGATGATAAGTCATTAGCTATTTATCCTAAAGATACTAAGGTTACTGTAGCTATTGCTGAGGGTATTTTTAATGTTGAGAGTTCCAAATTCTTACCAAATGGCGATTATAATTATACTGTTGTCTATACTCTTTCTAAAGAAATAAATGGTGTTAAGAAATATAGTGATTTTGCTAGTTCTTATGTTTTAGATGTTGACCCTGAAGTATGGATTTTAAAATCAGATTGTCCTGAAAATTCTGGTGGGTAACATGGGTGCTGTTGCTTTAGAAAAAGTTAATAATTCTTCATCTTTTCATGCTAATAATCAAAATTATAAAGGTAAATCAGTCCAAACTACTAAATACAGTCCTTTTAAAAACAGTAGTTTAAATAGTAAAGGCTTTACTACTTCTATTAGTTCAGGAGTAGCTAAAAGTGCTTCTCGTCTTTTCTTTCCTGCTTATGTAGGTTATGAGGGTATTAGTTACATGACCAATGTAGCTCTTGAGATGTATGATAACAAGTTTAAAGAGTTAGGAATTGGTAAGTATTCAACTACTCCAACCTCTCCCGTTTCTGAGTCTCCAACTCCAATTAGTTCAGATTCTGCTAAACCTATAGTAACTTCTCCAACTCCTTTATTTGAGGGCGACACTTTATTAAGTGTCTTAAAAGATTCTACTACTGTAAACACTTCTATAGCTAGACAATTAGAGTTAAGTAATAGTGTTGCTCTTCATGGTAATCAAGAGCTTAATAAGTCTATACAAGCACTTACAAGTATTATCTCTTTACAGTCTGAGATAGATGTTTCATATAGAGAAGTAGAGCTTGAAAATAGTGTTAATTTAGCTAATTCATTGTCAGATATAAGAAATTCTATATCATCAATTGAATCTATTATTTTACAAGGTCAAGAAATCAATACAGCGTATAGTGAACAAAACTTATCTAATGCTGATAGATTAGATTCTTCTTTGCAAAATATAGCTTCAAAAGTTTCAACTGTATCAACTCTTTTACAAAATGGTATTCAAATTAAAAAGACTAATGAAGAAATTGATTTAACTACTAAACAATTAGAACATATTACTTATGAAACTACTGAAATTCAATTAGACAATATAGGTGATGAAATTCCAAGAGCTACACCACAACATATGAGAGCTTTAAAAGATGTTGCAGTAGCTAAAAAGAATAGTGATGAAAATACTTTTGATCTTGAAGAAGAAGAATATAATGATTGGTTTATTTTACCAGATGTTTCAAGTATTTTTAATTACAACTATAAGTCTGCTAGAACTATAGAGGGGGTAAATTCATAATGGGTTTAGGTCAAATAGGTCAGAACGGTGTCGAAGAGTTTGCAGAAACTATCTTTTATGGTGTAGCTTATGAAGAAGCTCGTGAGAAATTACAAGAGTTTACGGGTGACGTTGATAATGAGTTGTTACAAGACGCTTTAAGTGGTGCAGGTGGAATTATTGTAAGTGGTATTATGTTTCAGCTTATGAGAACACAAGAGGGCTTTATAGACTCTGTATTCGCAAAATCTAAAGTTCTAATATTAGCATTACTAGGTAGCGGTCATTTATCAAAATTTAAAAGTAAAACATTAGGTAAGTTAAGAGGTGTAAAACTTTTCAAAAAACTTAATCTTTTTGGTGGTTCACAAGCAGACAGAATTGCTACTGCAAATTTAGTATCCCAAACTACTAGTCAACACTTTCAAGCTGATAGCGGTACTAGTGATGATTTATCAAGATTAAACACTTCTACAGCTGTTAAAGCTTCAATGATTGAAAAAGAAAAGCTTAATCACTCAGTAGCTAAAAGCATGACTCAGAATTTTAATGAGACACTACTTCTAAAAATGGCTACTAAAAGCTTTACAGATAAAGATAAGTCTATGTTAAAAAAAATATTAGGTCGTGATTCTGCTTCAAATTTAGATATTGAAGATATGAACCAAGTAGCTGATTTTATGTTTACAAAAGATGATAATGGAAATATGACAGGTCTAAGTGAGCAGTTATTTAGCATAATTAATGGTTTAGGTTATGTACATAATAAAGGTGGTAACTAATGGAAATCCCTACAACTTGTGAAGAAAATGCAATACTACAAACTAAGATACTTTTAGCTATAGCTAAATTATTAGGTATAAAAGAAGAGGATATAAAATAATGGTTTGCTGTTGTAAAAAATCATTTCTTATAATCTTAGATATTGATATCGAAGCTAGTCAGAATGAAGACTATGTAAAATTTTTAGATTGTAATTTACTTCTATTTTCTTTTGATAAAGATAATCTTGATAGTTATACTTTTTTATCTTCAGAACCTATTTCTAATTTTATAGAAACTATTTATTATTTATCATATTTAGATTTTTATGCTTCTTTGATTGAGTCTTATGTTTCTTTATCTTTGACTTTTAGTGATTTTTTTTCAGATAATGATGTATTTTATTATAATATTTATACTTCTCCTGGTCTATATACAGTTACTCTTTCTTCTCATGCTGGTTTAATCAGTCGTAATGACTTCTTTTTTACCAGTAATCAAATACAAGGGATGATTAATAATGCCAAAATATAAAATACAATTAAAACAAGGGAAAAGAACTATAGTTGCTCATGGTGAGTTTAAAAGTGTTGAAGCTGTTAAGGCTCATTACAATCTTGTTTCTACAATGAGAGTATCAGAGATATTAAAAGTTGAGTTTGAGGACTATAAGACTCCTCCAATTGATGATTATAACTATATGAGTCAATTTAAAGCTTTTATTAAAAATGAAGATACAAGAAAAAGTAAGCAAGTCATTTTTAATAATCTAAAACATACTCTTTCTGATTCTCAACTATATGAGAGTATAAAACTTAATATGGAAATTGACGGTTTAAAAGTAGATTCAATTGCTACTGTTCTTTACAAAGAATAAATTTATTAACAGGTTAATTTTCAAAAGGTAAAGGAAATAAAATACTATGAGTAATGTAATTTACATTTTGAATTTAAGGAGACCGTTCAGAGTTTTGTGTCAGTAACCGATAGTCATTAAAATGATATCATAGTTCAACAATTTAGTTTGAAACTTAAAAAGTTCCAAAACCTACAGTATTTGGACATAAAATTTCATACTCTAAATAGCAATTTTTGTATCACTACATCTTCAAACTCATATGGTGACATGTGTTTTTGAAACTTATTTTATATATTAAATTTAAGCAAAAATAAATATGTTCTTTGTCATAATTCTATTATGGATATCATATATCCATAATAGATATAATAAAAAAGGATTTAGAATGGCTTGTAAAAAAAAAGTATTTGTTGCTGGAGCTACTGGTGTAATTGGTACGCGTTTATGTAAAATGTTAATTGCTGATGGTTGGACAGTTTATGGAACAACTAGAAGTGCAAACAAAGTAGAAATGCTAAAAGAAATTGGAGTTGAACCAATTGTTGTTGATGTTTATGATGCAAAAAAACTTGAAGATGCTATTGTATCAATTAAACCTAAAGTTGTCATGCATCAACTTACTGACTTACCAGCAGGACTTGACCCAGAAAAAATGGAAGAAGCACTAGAAAGCAATGCAAAACTAAGAGAAGTTGGAACAAAAAACTTGATAGATGCTTCTATAAAATCAGGTGTCAAAAAAATGATAGCTCAAAGTATAGGATTTGTTTATGAACCTGGAGAATTACCTCATACTGAAGAATCTCCTTTATTAAACTTTGAAGACCCAGTATATGGCTCTATATCAAAAGCAGTAGCAAGTTTAGAAGAACAAGTTCTTAATGCTCCTTTCGTGGGAGTTGTTTTAAGAAATGGACTATTGTATGGCGATGGAACTGGTTTTGATACACCTGTTGATTTTGTACCACC
>JBLIEY010000062.1:0-15448 GCA_047633475.1 Sulfurimonas sp. | reverse complement strand
CACTCATGTTATTAGCCTCTCTGGTGGTATAAAGATGGGTATTAAAAATGGGGTTAAGCTTATTCATAGCTAAAGGAATATTAATGTTTGATATGTTTATCTCTTATATGAAAATATTGTTATGGATGCTTCCAAGAGAAGATAAGTCTATGTGCTTTAGAATTGATGAAGGTACAAAGTACTTATTTCCTGTAGAAGATATTACTATCTTGCCTCTTGTAATTGTATTTGTACTTTTATCTTCTTTTGGAATATGGGGTGTTTGTTATGTGTTTGAATGTTTTAAATCACACTCAAAACAATTGCTTTAGCCTCGTCTTGGATTATTTTTAGATGCTCTTTAGAGATGAAACTCTCCGCATAAATTTTGTAAATATCTTCAGTCCCAGATGGGCGAGCTGCAAACCAGCCATTTTTAGTAACTACTTTTAGCCCACCAATAGGAGCATTGTTCCCACTTGCATTTGTGTAGATGCCTATAATCTCTTCATTTGCCAGTGTTTTAGAAGTTATGTCACTAGGTGAGAGTTTTTTTAGTTTTGCTTTTTGCTCTGAGTTTGCAGGTGCATCGCTACGTTCATAATAAGAGATGCCAAACTTTTCTTCAAGTTCTTTGTATATTACAGATGGGTCTTTTTTAAGTCGCTCAGTAATCTCAAAAGCTAAAAGATTTAGAATGATTCCATCTTTATCACTTGACCAGATGCTTCCATCTTTTCTTAAAAAAGAAGCTCCAGCAGACTCTTCTCCTCCAAAACCAATACTTCCATCACATAGACCATCTACAAACCATTTAAAGCCAACAGGAACTTCTACTAAAGTTTTCCCAATGGACTCGGCTACTCTATCTATCATAGAGCTAGATACTAAAGTTTTACCAATTTTAAGCTCACTTGACCAATTAAGACGATTTTGAAAAAGATACCAAATAGCTACTGATAGATAATGGTTTGGATTCATAAGTCCAGTTGGTGTAACTATTCCATGTCTATCAAAGTCAGGGTCATTTGCAAATGCTAAGTCGTACTTGTCCTTTAAACTAACAAGAGATGCCATGGCATATGCAGATGAACAATCCATACGAACTTTTCCATCATGATCGCATGACATAAAGCTAAAAGTAGGATCAACCTTGTCGTTAACTATGTCTAGTTTTAGATTGTAGATTTCATTTATCTTTTTATAAACTTCTATTCCAGAGCCACCAAGAGGGTCAACTCCAACTTTTAGAGAACTGTTTTGTAAAAGTTTCATATCTATGATTTCATCAAGTGCTTTTACATAAGGAGTTATAAAGTCCATCTCAACAACACTTTGTTTTATAGCATCTTCATCTATTACTTTTACACCTTTTAGTGAGTTTTGTATGTAAAGGTTTGCATCTCTTTGTATAATAGAAGTAATATCAGTATCAGCTGGTCCACCATTTGGTGAGTTGTACTTAAATCCACCATCTTGGGGAGGATTATGTGAGGGAGTGATAACTACACCATCGCAGAGTTCTTTACTTGTTTTGTTAGCTTCTATTACGCTAAAAGATAAAACAGGAGTTGGAGTATATCCATCATCTTTTGCTATAACACACTCAACTCCATTTGCTAAAAAAACTCTTAGTGCTGTTATCTGGGCTGGTGATGAGAGGGCATGTGTATCTTTGGCAATTAGAAGTTTTCCATTAATGTTATTTGCTTTTCTGTAATCACAAAGAGCCTGCGCGATTGCTAAAATATGGTTTTCATTAAAACTATTCTTTAGAGAACTTCCTCTATGTCCAGATGTCCCAAAGACTACTCTTTCTTGAGTGTTATTTATGTTTGGTTTGTTTGAAAAATATTGTTTTACTAACTCTTCTAAATTAATTAAGTCATCTTTTTGTACTTTTTTACCAGCATTTTCATGTGCCATATTTACTCTCCAACTCTTTAAAGTTTTTTTATATAGTAACAATTATAACTAAAAGGAGAATATACTTGTTGCTAGATTAGGTCATTTTTTATACTTTTTCTTAAAAGTTCACTGTTTAAATATTATACATTTAAGAATGAAATAAGCTTAGCATCTATAGTATCATACTCCTATGAAAAAGAAATATTTAGTATTTAGCGATTTGGATGGAACACTTCTTGATCATAACGATTATAGTTTTCTAGCAGCAAATGAATCCTTAGAACTGTTAAAATCAAAATCAATTCCTCTTATTATTGCAACGAGTAAAACTTTCTCAGAAGTAGTAAAACTCCAAGATGAACTTAAAATAAAAGAACCTTTTATCGTTGAAAATGGAGCTGGAATATTTATACCCTCTGAGTGTATCCTAGCAAAAACTTTGCCTTATAAAGATGAGTGGTCAAAAGTCTCCGAAGCACATTCTTACCTAGAATTAAGACTATTTTTTACAAATATGAAACGTCATTATCCTATCAAAGGTTTTGGTGATATGGATGTTACTGAAGTCATGAAAATTACAGGACTTAGTGAAGTAGATGCTATTAATTCTATGAAGCGAGATTTTACAGAGCCTTTTATTATAAAAGATGAATCACTTATTGAAGCATTAACAAAAGAAGCAAATACTGAATGTCTTGATATTGTAAAAGGGGGAAGGTTCTTTCATCTAATTTCTTTAAATCAAGATAAAGCAAATGCAATGTTAAAACTAACAAGTATGTACGATGCATACTATAATGAAAAACATACAATGATTGCTCTTGGTGATAGTGCAAATGATTTCACTATGATTAAAAGAGCAGATATTGGGGCCCTTATTCCACTTTATGATGGTTCATTTAGTCCTATCGGTGAGGGTAATTTTACTAAGGCAGATTTTCCTGGACCAAAGGGTTGGAATAGTTTTATAAAAGAGATTTTTAATGCAAACTAAGACTTTAGCAAAAAAGATTTTTACAGATGCACTTCAAGCTTCACTACCTAAAAACTTTATACCAAACTATTGTCATTTAGATGGCGAGATACTAAAAATCGGTGAAGATAGATATAAGCTAGATGATTATAAAAATATCTATGTTTTTGGTTCAGGTAAAGCTGCTTTTACAATGGCTCATGAGGTTGAGTTACTTCTTGGCAAGAGAGTAAAAGGTGGACTAATAGTTGCACCAAAAACATCAGCAAAACTAAAATATATTGAAGTTTGTGAAGGTACTCATCCTCTTCCTAGTAAAAAAAGTTTTGACTCAACACAAAAACTTATCCAAAGTATGAAGTCATGTGATGAAGATGATTTATATATTTACTTACTTTCAGGTGGAAGTTCTGCTCTTATAGAACTACCAACCGAGCCTATAACTTTGCAAGCCTTGCAAGATGCTACAAAGCTAATGCTTCATAATGCACTTGATATTCAAGATGTAAATACAGTTAGAAAACATATCTCTCAAATTAAAGGTGGCAAGTTAGCACAAGCATGTAAGGCTAGTGGGATTGTGCTTGTTCTATCAGATATTATAGGTGATGATCTTTACTCTATTGGTTCTGCTCCAATGTATGGGGATAAAAGTACTTATGAAGATGCTATAAATATTTTAGATTCTAAGAGTATTTTTCATCACATGCCTTTGAGTATTCAACTGATTTTGCAAAAAGGTGTTAATGGCATTCTAAAAGAAACACCAAAATATGAAAGTGCAAACCTAAAGCATTACATAATAGCTTCAAATACTCAAGCCTTAGATGCAGCTGCAAAAAGTGCAATTTTACAAGGTCTTAGCGTGAAAATCATCAAAGAACCTATGCAAGGTAATGTGGATGAGATGGTTGAAAAAATGTTGGAGATTGTAAAAACTTCAAAAGAGAAATGTTTACTTTTTGGTGGAGAGTGTACAGTAAAAGTTACTGGCAACGGGCAGGGCGGTCGCAATCAACATGCGGTAGCTTTAATGCTCAAAGAGATGAAGACTAAGAATTTAGATATCTGTTTCTTATCAGCAGGAACGGACGGAATTGATGGTGACTCAGATGCTGCTGGTGCTGTTGTAGATAGACAAAATGTTAACATAGAGATGCAAGAACTAGATGCTTACATACAAAACTTTGACACCTATAATCTATTTAAAAAAATAGATAGTCTTGTTATGACAGGTCCTAGTGGTACAAATGTAATAGATATAGCGATAATAATTAAAGGAGAGTAAAATGTCAGATTTTTTTCAAAATGGGGTTATAACAACACTGCAAAATGTTGGTGATAGATCTTTAGAAAGTATGGAAGACGATTTGAGAGAGTTTGCAAAACGTAGAAATATGGTACTTCTACTTCCTGCACTATACTCAGAATTTGAAACGCCAGCTATGCAGACTATTATTGATGAGCTTAAAGATGTGGATTATTTGTATAGAATAATCCTTGGACTAGACCAAGCAACTGAGGAACAGTTTATAGAAGTTAAAAAACGCATGAGTGTTTTAAAGTGCGAGGTGGAAGTTCTCTGGAATGATGGCCCAAATATAAAAGAAATATACAAAGATTTAACTGACGAAGGATTCCCTGGCCTCGAGACTCCAGGAAAAGGGAGAAATGTTTGGACTATGATAGGTTATGGTTTAACTAAACAAGATAACTACGCTTTTGCTCTTCATGATTGTGATATTGTAAATTATTCAAGAGCTATAGTAGCGCGCCTTTTTTATCCAATAGTTCATCCCGCGCTAGACTTTGAATTTAACAAGGGTTACTATTCTCGTGTAACCAATAAACTCCATGGTCGAGTTACTCGCCTTTTTTACTCACCACTTATTCAAGCTCTTACTCTAACTTATGGTTCTAACCGTTACTTAAAATATATGCAAAGTTTTCGTTATGCGCTCTCTGGTGAGTTTGCCTTTATTCGTTCTTTAGGACGTGGTATAGGCATCTCTCCTACTTGGGGTTTAGAAGTATCAACCTTATCTGAGGTTTACAAAAACACTTCAAACCGTCGTATATGTCAAACTGAGATTATGGAGAGTTATGAGCATAAACATCAAAGTCTTGGCTCTCAGTCTGAAAATGGTGGTATTTACAAAATGTCAAACGATATTGCTAAAACTCTTTTTAGAATTTTAGCTCAAGAAGGAGTGGTTTTTTCAGAGGCTTCTTTTAAAACCTTACTTGCATCTTACTATCAAGAGGCACGTTTTGAGATATCAAAATATAATGCTCTTAGTAAGATAAATAATCTTGATTATAATCGTCAAGATGAGATAAATGCAGTTGAAGCTTTTCAAGATGCTATTAAAGAAGCTGCAGCTGAGTTTTATGATGATCCAATGGGAATAGCATCTCTATCTCCATGGACTACTGTACGCTCTGTAATGCCAGATATTTCTGCTAAATTTAGAAGTAAAGTTATTGAGGACAACAAATAGTTATGCAAACAATTGAGTACGAGAAACACACTATAAAAGAAAGGCTTGAAACACTTTACTCTAAAGATGATGCAAAAAAAGCATATGAAGGAGTTAAGGATCTTGTTAAAAAATACAAAGAGAGAATTAACTCTACTGAGTATCACTTAAGTGAAATAGATACGATTCTAATCACTTATGGCGATCAAGTACAGTGTGTAAACGAAGCCCCTTTAGATGTTTTGAAAAACTTTTTAGATAACCATTTAAAAGGTGTTATAAACTCAGTTCATATTTTGCCTTTTTATCCATACTCATCAGATGATGGCTTTTCAGTTATTAACTATAGTGAGGTAGACCCGAAACTTGGTTCATGGAGAGAAGTTGAAGAGATAAGTACAAACTATCGTCTAATGGTTGATGGAGTTATCAATCATATCTCTCAATACTCTGATTGGTTTAAAGCATATTTATCAAGAGATGAAGAGTACAAAAACTACTTTTTAGATATTGATCCAGTTGCGGATTTGTCTATGGTTGTTCGCCCACGTGCTACACCACTACTATCAGAATTTACAGATATAGATGGAAGAATTCATAATATATGGACTACTTTTTCACGCGATCAAGTTGATTTAAACTATTCAAATTATAAGGTATTACTCGCTGTATTAGATGCTCTTTTTTATTATGTAGAGAAAGGTTCTACTTTTATTCGAATGGATGCAATCGCGTTTATATGGAAAGAATTGGGTACAAGTTGTGCGCATCTACCTCAGACTCATGAGCTTATACAGCTTATGCGTGAAGTATTACACGAAGTTGCTCCTGAGGTTATTATTATTACAGAGACAAATGTGCCTCATGATGAAAATATTTCTTATTTTGGAAGTGGAGGGGATGAAGCACAGATGGTTTACAACTTTGCTCTTCCTCCTCTTTTAGCTCACTCTGTTTTACAAGAAAACACTCAAAAGCTAACTTCTTGGGCTCAAACGTTAACTTTGCCAAGTGATAAAGTATGTTTCTTTAACTTTACAGCTTCGCATGATGGATGCGGTTTAAGACCTGTTAGTGGGATACTTAGTGATGAAGAGATAAAAGAGCTTGTTGAGAATACAAAACGTCATGGTGGTTTAGTATCTTACAGAAACACACCAGAGGGTGAAAAACCTTATGAGATAAACTGTAGTTATACAGATATATTAAACTCACCATTAGAGACAAATCACATTCGCATAAAAAAGATGCTACTAACTCAGGCAGTTGTTTTAGCGATGCCTGGAGTTCCTGGCATCTACTTTCACTCTCTTGTTGGATCTAGAAACTATTTTGATGGTGTAAAACTTACAGGTATAAATCGCTCTATTAATAGAGAAAAATTTAACTATAACTATTTAGTTGAAAAACTAACAACTGATGGTAATTCTGAGAAAATTATATTTGCTTCTTATAAGAGACTAATCTCAATAAGGACCCATGAAAAAGCTTTTAATCCATTTGGAAAATTTGAATTTTTAAATCTACATGAGAAGTTGTTCTCTCTTATGCAGTACTCTGTGGATGGGGAAGAGTCTATTTTGGTCTTAAATAATTTTTCATCATCCACTGTCAGTGTAGATTTACCACAAACGATTAATTATCCACTTGAAGATGTACTATCAGATGAAACTATAAAAAGTCCAACAAAACTAGAGCTACAACCTTATCAGGTTCTATGGTTAAAAAACAAAAAGGAAAGATAAAATGATAAAAAAATGTTTATTCCCAGCAGCGGGATACGGTACGAGATTTTTACCAGCTACTAAGGCTATGCCAAAAGAGATGTTGCCTATTTTAACGAAGCCACTTATTCAGTATGGTGTTGAAGAAGCGAATGAAGCAGGTTGTACTATTATGGCAACTATTACAGGGCGTGGAAAACGTGCTATTACAGACCACTTTGACATAAGTTATGAACTTGAACATCAGATAGAAGGTAGTTCAAAAGAAGATTTACTATCTGACATTAGAACATTAATGAAAAACTGTACTTTTACTTATACTCGTCAAAATGAGATGAAAGGCTTAGGAGATGCTATCTATAAAGGTCAAGCACTTGTTGGAGATTCTGACCCATTTGCTGTAATACTAGCAGATGATTTATGTGTTAATCCTGATGGAGATGGAGTTTTAAAACAGATGATCAAGCTTTATGAGAAATATAAATGCTCAATCGTAGCAATCATGGAAGTACCAAAAGATCAAGTTTATAAGTATGGTGTAATTTCTGGTAAAGAGATTGAAGACGGAATCTTTATGCTTGATGATATGGTTGAAAAGCCAGACAATGATAAAGCACCATCAAACCTAGCTATTATAGGTCGTTATATTCTAACTCCAGATATTTTTGAAATCATAGAAAACACAAAAGCTGGAAAAAATGGTGAGCTTCAGATTACAGATGCTTTACTTACGCAAGCTAAAAAAGGCATGGTCTTGGGTTATAAGTTTAAAGGAAAACGTTTTGATTGTGGTTCTTTAGATGGTTTTGTAGAAGCAACAAACTACTTTTACAATATGCAAACAAACCAAGAGCCCAAAAAAGAAGATAAGAAGAAAAAATAAGATTTAATGAAGATTTAGGCAATAGTTTAGACTAATCAATACTATTGCTTGTATAAGTGTGTTTTAAGCACTTCTCTTAAATTTGTCAAGGATTTTTTTTCTTATTTTTAAAATACCAAATCTCATACCGCTAGATCTCATTATTTTCGCTAGATTTTTCCAATGAGGTTTGTCATAACAAGGTTTTGGGCACTTTCTGCAACTTGGTTTTTCATCATGTGGACATGCTTGTAGTTTTTGGTATGAGTAGTTAAATGTTTCTGTACACCTTTCACATAAGCTATAATTCACTTCTTCATTTAGCTCTTTATTGTTGTAGCATAGTTCGATAGATTCTTTATGTTTATCACTTTTTGAATGCTCATTATCGCAGTAGCATTGGATAAACTTTAGAACTGTTTTACTATCATGAATAAATTTTTCTTCTGTCATTTTTTCTTCTTTTTATTTTAATAAGTTTATCAAAATAAAATCTTATATTTCTTGACCAATGTGGGTTAAACGATTATTCTAAGACTAAAATATATTTTTATACTTAAATTAGGCTTCCTCTTGTAGTGTGAGGTATATAAGTTCCTAGCATCTTAACCGAGTTGGCGAAGTAGGCTAACTCTTCGAGTGCAAGTATCACATTTGCCTCGTCAGGGTGTCCATCTATGTCAATATGAAATTGAGAGAGTGTTAAAGTTCCTACCCCTGAATAGCTTTCTATTTTTATGATATTTACACTATTTGTTGCAAAACCGCCAAGGACTTTGTAGAGTGCTGCGGGAATGTTTCTTACTTCAAAAATGATAGATGTCATGTACTTTTTTCTTTTCTCAAATACCGGAACAATATGTTCTTTAGAAAGAATAAGAAAACGAGTTGTATTGTTTTTCACATCTTGAAATTCTTCTTTTAAGATTGTTAAATCATAAATCTCTGCGGCAAGACTAGATGCTATAGCTGAGTGTGTTTTGTCTTGTAAGATTATAAGTTCTTCTGCTGAGCCTGCTGTATCAAACTTTGCTTTTGCATCTAGCTTGTATTTATTTATACTATTTCTACACTGGGCAAGTGCTTGGGGGTGAGATGATACACTCTTAATATCTTCTATCTTAGAACCATTAAGTGCAAGAAGACAATGTCTTATAGGCTGATAATATTCATCTATAATATACAGCTTCATTTTTGGTATAAGTCTATAAATCTCTTCAACTCTTCCAGCAGTAGAATTCTCCATTGGTATCATTGCAATATCAGCGGCACCTTCTTCTACTAAAAACATAGTCTCATCAAATGATTTACAAGCTATTGATTCATAATCTGGATATTGGTGATAACAGGCTAAGTGTGAATAAGCCCCTTTTACACCTTGGTAAGCTACTTTTTTTTTCATTTGATTAATATTTTTTTCCTGTGCATTCTATGAAGTCTTCATCATATAAGTCTTTGACTAGGCTTTTAAAGTTTTTTAGAGTGAAGAGTCTTAGCTCTGCACCTTTTAAGTTTTTAAGTTCATTTGAGAACCCATTTTTTGAGATAATAACATTAATATCTGCTGTTAGCTCTGCTTTTTCACATTGCTCTTTTAGCTTAGTAAGTTCTGTTTTTTTTGCTTTTGAGTTAGAGTTTTTACAAATGCCTGCAATTATTTTACCAGACTTGGTTTTTGCTAAGATATCTATCTCAGTGTTTCTATCCCAGTAACTTCCTATTTCTGTAATAGGATCTTCTTTAAAGCTTTTCTTCATAACTTCCATTGCTAGTTTTATAAAGATTAGTTCAGAAAATTCTTGTTCACGATTAGTAAATCTTTCTTTAGCCTCTTTATAATCACCCTCTTTAATGCCTTTGAAAAAAGGAGATATAAAAGAAAACCAAAAACGTATAAATGGTACAGTGAAGTTTAACTTTTCATCTATGTTATCTTCAGAATTTGGTGGAGATTCTAAAGAGTATTCAGCTTGTAGCATACCTCTTTCATATAGGTTTTCTAAAGCATATTCTCCATCAGACCTAGAAATGCGGGCTTTTTTTAAAGCAGAATGAGTTCTACGGTCTCCCATAGCGATACCGCTTAGAAGCAGGTGAGAATGTCTATCACTCTCAGTTACTTTTGTTATATCACCGTGAATATATTTGTAGTTGTTTAAAATTTTACTCTCTATGAGTTCTTCTAATGGTACATCCATATCTACATTCCAGCTTGTTCCTCCAAACACAGAAAAGTATTTTATAGCTTGTTCCATATCTTTAGGGTTGTTTTGAAAGTAAAAAGAGCGAAATTGTTCTAGTAGTGTTGGATATTTTGCCATAAGAGAAGCCTTTAATTTATTTTTGAGATTATACAGCAATAATATCTAGAAGGCTAGTTATAGAAAGAATAAGGAGTTAGTCCATCCATCTTCTAGGATCGTAACCATCAGTTGGTCTGACTACTTCCTTTTTTTGTAGTTTTTTTGTCATGGTGAAAGTGTCTCTACCATCAATCAGGCTTTTTCCCTCAGATGCGTCTAGTTTAGCAAAGCCAAATTTAGTAAAAAATTTAACTGCATCTGATTCTTGGGTTACACTTAGGCTAGTTTGCTCAAAAACTGCTCCAGCTTCTAGTAAAAACTGTTCAAGCATAAAAGACCCTATCCCTTTGCCTCTAAGCTCTGGTATAACTGCTATATTTAACACCGGTGTCTTAGCATCTACGTAACCCATAGCATTATCATCTTCTTTTAACAAACGAATCCATACAGCACCAGCAACTTTATTATCAACAAGAGCATATAAGCCCAAGTCTTTAGTTGAGAGACCATAAAACTTTTCATAAATATTTAGTTGTGGGAAATCTTGGATAGTTTTATCTATGTCATCTAAGCGCATAGAATAATGAATCATGCTTGTTGTAATCCTTTGCTCAGAAGACCTTAAAAAATAAAGGGTAGCTTTAGGCATATATATCTAGTGTATTGCCAGAGTCAACCATAGGTTTAACTTCATTAGTCTGAGTAGACTGAAAATTTTTGGAATTACCTGCAGAACTATTTGTATTTTTCAAAAACTCAGGACTGCTATCTTGTGTGCTTGCATCTTTTCTAGAGTTTGGGTCAACTCTACCCACTTGAATTGAACTATTATAAGGCGATTGAAACGTATATTGAGTTACATTCATAACAACTCCTTTATTTAATATAATGGATAATTATAGCACAAATCTATTTACACCAATTTTAACTTATTTAGCATCCAAGGCCAAGGACCAAAACCACTATCTGCATTTAGATGCCCGGCACCTTCTAAAACTTCCATCTCAACATTTAGTGTCTTTTGTAAAGATTTTGCTTCTTCTATACTCATATAAGGATCATTTGTTGAACAGATTAGTAAGACTTCTTTTGCATGTAAATCTTTTGGTGCATGTACTGGAAAAAAGCTCTTCACTTCTTTTATTTCACGCTCTATACTTGGTGGTGCTACTAAATATAGTTTTTTTACCTTGGATATTTTTTCTTCGTTACATAAATGAAACCAAAGAATATTTGCTAATGAATGACAGATTACGATATCTGGTTTAAAATCATCTAGTTCTTTTAAAAGTTCTTCTTTCCAAACATCTTTATTTGGAAAATCAAAATCAGAAAACTTTAGAAAACTAACCTTTCCGTACTCTTTAGCTATTTCAGACGCTAACCAGCTTTGCCAATGCGGATTGTCGCTTCCTCCCCAGCCATGTAAAAGTAATACTTTTTGTTTCATTTTAACACCTTGTCTTATTAAACTTTTTTTAGAGTTTTAATCTCATTCTATCCTCAGCGAAAATAACCTCACCCTTAAAAACTTTTTTAATAATCTCTAAACTCTCTTTTTCTTTTGACGTAGTACGATTCATTCTATGAGTCAAAACAATTCTTTTTACATTTGCATCTCTAGCTACATTTGCAATGATGGATGGAGACATATGAAGTCTCTTTGAAAATTTACCAGAGTGTTCACTAATAGCATGATGAGCTATAAAGATATCTGCATCTTTAGCTATTTTTTGAAGGTTATTGTCTTTGTTGTTTGTATCTCCGCTAATGATTATACTTTTATCACCTACATCTATTCGTACTGCAAGGGCTGGGACTATACCGTGATGAACGTTTATAAGTCTTAAGGAAAATTGTTTATATTTTTTGTTGACGATGCCATTAGAGTTAATCTCTACAGGAACTATTTCAAAGGAATCACTTTGAGGAGTCAATACATCGTGCATATATCTATAAGCACCATTAGCACCAAAGAGAGAGTTCAAATATTCTTTTATAGATGGGAAAGAGTCATTTCCAAAAGGTGCGATTATCTCTAGCTTTTTAGAACGGCTACTAAAATAACCAGCCTTTACAAATGATGGTAAATCAACACTATGGTCTATGTGAAGGTGAGTTAGAACTACTGCATCTAGACTTTCTAATTTTGCACCGCTTTGCTCAAAACGAAGCATAGAACCACTTCCCATATCTACAATCAGTTTTGCTTTATCGTTTATCCAAAGTAGGTAAGATGTACTAGCTCTACCATCTATTTCTGGACCACCTGAACCTAATATCTCAAGTTCAACTTTAGTTGCAAAAAGAAGATTTGATAGTAAAAGTAAAGCTAGAATAAATTTCAAGTTAATACTTTAATTTTGATATAAGTTCTTTTGTTAAATCCATATTTTTACAAGAACCTTCAATAGCCTTTTTTGTATCTTCTACGATAGTAATCATGTCATTTTTAATCGTTTGAGAATCTTCAAGTTGCTTATCTAAACAATCTAGAGCAATTGATACTTCTTTCATGCTAGATGCAGCATTTTCTCCAAGCTGAGTTAAAATACTGACTGTATTCTCAGATATAGAAACACTTTCTTCTATGCCTTTTAGCATTCCATCCTGACGTTCAGTAACATCACTTGAAATTCCCATGATTATACTCATTTCCATTTGAACTTCATTCGCTGATTTATTTGTACTTTCTGCTAGTTTTCTAACTTCATCAGCAACAACTGCAAAACCTCTTCCATGTTCTCCTGCTCGAGCTGCTTCTATTGCAGCATTTAACGCAAGTAAATTTGTTTGATCTGCTATGTCTTTGATAGAGTCAACTAAACTACCTATTCCACTTATTTTAGAGGATAGTTCTGTTAACTGTACTTGAAATTCATTCGTTAATTGATGATTTTGTTCTAGGGTAGTGGAGAGTTTATTAACGTATTCACTACTTTTTGTGGTGGAGCAAAGAGTATTATCCGCAATTTCTTGTGATTTTATTGTAATATCTTTAATCTCTATAGATTTTGATATAAATCCATCTATAAGTTCTTTTGTCCTCTCTATATTATTGAGACGTTTTTTTGATGCTTCATTTACATTTGAAGCATTATTAAAAATAGTATTTGCTGTATCTATTGAGTTGTTGGCTAATATATTTTCAAGTAGTCTAGCTTTTTCTTCTAGCTCTTTTAGATGATCGTTTGTTATTATTGTCTCGTCGTGTTTAAGTTTAATTCTACCAAATAACATATTAACAAGCCTTTTTTATTTCAATTTCCAATGAGTTTTAACACCACATTTAGGACACTCTGGTATGGTGTCACCTTCTTTTACATGTACTTGTACTTTACACTCTTTACATTGTAAATCTGCTTCAACAATTGCTTTAGTTCCAATTTGAAATTCTAACTTCATAGCGGTTGCTGTGTAGGTAGTAACACTATATGGCACAAAGTAAGTAAGTAGAACTTTTATAAGATTAATGTTTTCTAAATCAAGGCTAATTATAGCTTCACTTTGATTGATTAGATTTAAGATTGTTCCAACAATAAATGAAACTTTTAGAGCTCTCTTTACTACATTACTTGATATTGCTACTTCACAATATATCTTGAAATGTTTCATACTAAACATCTTAGTCCTTGAACTTATTACGGATTTCTAAAAATTCATCTAAATTTTCTTTAAATAATTTTACTATTGTTGGATCAAAGTGTTTTCCACTTTCTTTTTCAAATAAGCTTAAAATATCTTCAAGCTCCCAAGCTTTTTTGTAAACCCTATCAGAACCAAGTGCATCAAAAACATCTGCAACAGCAGTTATACGACCAAATATATGTATATCTTCACCTGAAGTCCCATTTGGATAGCCACTTCCATCAAATTTTTCATGATGCTCATTTGCAACAATAGATGCAGCTTTAAGTATAGGTTTGTTTGAACTCTTGAGCATGTTATAACCTAGAGATGCATGAGTTTTCATAATCTTAAATTCATCAACAGTTAATTTTCTAGGAGCATTAAGTATGGCATCTGGGATTCCAACTTTCCCAATATCATGCATTGGGCTTGCCATATGAAGTAAATCTGCTTCTTTTTGTGAAAGACCATATAAAAGAGCCAGTTTTTTAGAATAAAGAGCTACTCTTTTTACATGATTTCCGGTCTCTTTTGAACGTGTTTCACCGATTTCACCCATTGCATAGATGACTTCTCTTTGTGTTTCTTCTATAGCATCGTTTAGTTCTACTACCTGTGTTACATCATTTAAGTAAGCAAGAAGAAGCTTTTCTTGGGCAATTCCTTGGAGTTCAACATGATAAAACTTAGCACTATCTTCAAGCATAATAGTTTCACTCTTGTTGTTAGTAATTATATTTTTATAATCTTGTATATCAAATTTTGACAAAGAGTTTAGGTTAGAAAGCTTAGTGTCTGCTGTAGTGTTTTTATAAACTGTATTACCTTTGATATCAAAAATAAAAACAGGAGATGGCCTATGTTTTGGAAGCAAAGAAGCATAGTAGTTATTTTTACTAAACCTTTCGTTTACTCTTAACAGATAGTGCATAAAACAAAATCTTGTAAAGGCTGTATAATATATAAATACACTAACAAGACTAAGGATAACTGATTGGTTTAAAACTGCATATACAAGTATAGAAGTAGCTATTGCAGTCCGAATATAAGATTCTGTTGGCTTTACATTACAGCCATGTTTGTTAAACATCTGGTTACCTTATGTATATATTTAGAAGTATATTACTAAAATATAACTTGATTTCTACCTTGACCTTTAGCTTGATATAGTTTTTCATCCGCAATCTTCACACTTGCTTTTATATCTGATAAGTCATTATGCAAAGTTACACCAAAGCTACATGTTATATTTTTTACTGTTTGGAATTCATTGTTCGCGATAATGAGTCTTAATTTTTCTGCTTGCTTAGAAACTTCATCAATAGAGTTTACTGGAATAATAAGAATAAATTCTTCTCCACCCCAGCGAATAAGTTTATCACTATTTCGTATGTTTGTTTTGATAATTTGGACCATTGCTTGTAGAATCTTATCACCAATATCATGTCCATGAGTATCATTTACAGACTTAAAATGGTCAATGTCAAAAAAGATGATACCGGTTTTTTTATCGTTGCTTTTATTTAATAAAACTAGTCTTTCTATGTATTTATCAAAATATACTCTGTTATAAGCTCCGGTCAACTGAT
>JBLIEY010000061.1:0-15559 GCA_047633475.1 Sulfurimonas sp. | reverse complement strand
AATGCTCTTATAGCTACATACACAGAAGATAGTATAGGTAAACGAGCCCTATATGAAAAAGCAAATCTTATGAATGAAAATGCAATGTATGCAAAAGTCTTAGAATTTAAAGATGAGCTTTTATCTCTTGATGAAGCTACTTATCCAGATACTAAAGACATAGTAAATAAAGCTGCTTTAGGTGTTATGGAGCTGGCTTTAAAAAATAAAGAGTGCTACAGTGTTTTAAAAATCTCAGCTGAATATTCTATTACACTATCAGATAAATGGGATGATGGCATCTATGAGTGTGCTATGAAAGGTGCTGATTTCACACTTGCAAAAAGCACCACAAGTAAAAATCTAAAATCTACTGACTTAAATGTTAGAAAAAAATGGCTTTATCGCTATATAAAAGTTGATTTTGCAACTGGAAACTATAGTGATGTTGTAAAAGCATCAGAGGAATTAATAGTATTGATTTCAGATGATAAAGATTCAGTTTACAAAGATGTATATAGAGTTCTTTTTGATACTTACCAAAGACTTGAAAATACTCAAAAGATGATAGAAACAATATCTAATATAGAAAAAGTATATGGAGTAAACTATAAAGATATAGAGAGATATATCTCTGTTATGGCTATAGGAAGTGACAAAAAAGATGATAATCTAGTGATTAAATATGCTAACGAAGTTATGAAAATTCAAAAAGGCTCTAATTCAAATGCACAAAGTCCATTTGTAGAGTTTGCACTTTATCAGGCTTATATAAATAAAAAAGAACTCAACAAAGCATTTGAGGTTATAAAATCACTAGATGAAGTAGAAATATCTAAGCCTCAAAGAGCAAGACAGAAGTATCTATTAGGCTCTGTTTTAGATAAGTTGTGGAGAGGTGAAGAAGCTCAAATAGCATACAAAGATGCAATACAAGCAGACTCAACTTCTGCATGGGCTAAACTAGCAGAAGATGCAAAAGAAGACTAGTGAGTGCTCTCTAACATTTTATAAAATTTGTTAAACTCTAAAAGAAGTTTTTTGTCATCTGTTATGTAGAGAACTTCATAGTTTTGCGTAAAACTTTTCTTCTTCCAGTTTGGACTACCAAAAGCAACTATTTTTTTATCAAAAATAGCTATTTTTGTATGAAGTTTTCTATCTACGACTGGTATTGCTTTTATATCTTTAAAATCAACATCTTTTTTTGTATAAAATATTTTTATTTTAACGCCTCTGTCTTTAGCCTTCTGAAGTAGGTCTGCAAATTTATTATATTTAAAATTGTACATCGCTATGTCTATACTTGTCTTAGACTCATTAATAAGTTTTGCTATATCATCACTAGCTCTATTAGCATCTTGTGGGAAAAAATAGATATCACTTTTTGCATAAACGCTTATGCATATTAGAAGGATTAGTAGTAGTTTCATGTTAGTTGTTTCTCCAGTTGTTCAAGTTTGGCGGATTTTATATTTTGAAATTGAGTACGGTTGAATGTTTGCTGTCTTTTAGCAAGTTGGGCTGTATGTGTTGAAATATTTTGTAGCATCTGCTCTTGTGTAACCTTTCCATCAAGGTATTCTAAAACTTCAACTATACCGATAGAACCCATAGAGTGAGGAAGTCTTGTGTACTTTTGTTCTAAAAAACAAACTTCATCAATTAGCCCAAAATCCATCATCTTCTGAGTTCTTTTAGTAATCCTATCTCTTAGTATATTTCTATCAACATCAATGTTATAAATATCTAAATTCTCTATGATTGGTTTTGGAGGGTTTTTTTTAAACCACTCAGTCGGTGTAAGAGTAGAAGCTCCATGAATTAACAGGGCTTTTTCTATTCTGTATGAATCATTACAACTTATGTTTTTCATATGCATAGGATCAATTTTATATAGTAAGTCATAAGACTCTTGAAGATTTTTAAGTTGTACTTGTACTTTTTGTGTAAGCTTTGCATCTATACTTGGTATAGTTGATAATCCATTTACAAGTGACTTTAAATAAAAAGAAGTACCGCCTACTATAATAAGATTCTTACCTTCTTTTTCACATAACTCTTTGACTTCTTTATAGATATTTATAAAAACATCAACACTAAAATAATCATCTGGATTTAGTACATTTATACCAAAATGCTTAACCTGATTTAGTTCTTCTTTTGATGGTTTAGCGGAGACAACATCAATCCCTTTGTAGATGCTCAGTGAATCAATAGAAAGTATGTAAGCATCTATTTTTAAAGCAATTTTTATAGCTAAATCACTTTTCCCAGATGCTGTTGGACCGATTAGGGCGAGTTGTCTTATACCTTTGTTCATGGCAAAATTATATCATTTTAAATCAAGTTTGGGTAAAATAAAACAAAAATATTCTAAGGTTGATTGTTGCAAAAATATATTAATAAATTAAAAGACTTTAATGAACTTGTAATGTTCGAACATTCTATATTTTCACTTCCATTTATTTTTATTGCAATGATAGTGGCAGCTGATGGTTGGTTTGGGTCTTGGTTGCTTTTAATGGGTGTTTTAGCGGCTGTAAGCGCTAGAAACTTTGCTATGGGTCTTAACCGATATGCAGACAGAGACATAGATGCAGTCAATCCAAGAACCGAGTCTAGACCAAATGTTGATGGAAGATTGGACGCTATGAGTATTATGATATTTGTAGTTGTGAATGCTCTTGTGTTTGTTATAGTTGCATATATGATAAATGATTTAGCATTGTATTTAAGTGTACCTATTCTTTTTGTTCTTGGATCTTACTCATACTTTAAACGATTTTCACACTTTGCACATATTGTTTTAGGTATATCACTTGGTCTTGCTCCAATAGCTGGGGTTGTTGCTGTTGAGGCTAGTATCCCTGCATGGTCAGTCATCCTGAGTTTGGGAGTAATTTTTTGGGTTGCAGGTTTTGATTTGCTTTATTCCCTGCAAGATATAGATTTTGACAGAGCAAATAAACTTCACTCTATACCTTCTCGCTTTGGTGCAGATGCTACGCTTTTTATCTCGTCTTTATTTCATATGCTAAGCGTAATTTTTTGGGCCTTGTTTGTTTGGATAGCAGGACTTGGAATTTTTGCTTTTTTAGCTGTAATATTAAGTGCTGTGATGCTTGCTTATGAACATAAACTAGTTAGAAAAGATTTTACTCAAATAGACCGTGCTTTTTTTACTGTAAATGGTTACTTGGGTATTGCGTTTTTGATATTTATAATCTTAGATAAGGCTGTATAGTGAGCCCCCGTTTAGTTTCAGCTCCGATTAGCTTGGTTTATAGCGAGGCAGAAGCTGATAAAGAATCGTACATAAGAGAGTATAGTCAGTTGAGTGAGAGTGATGATGATCCAATAAGTCAATGGCTAAAACTAGCTAAAGGTAGAGGTGAAACTAATGATACCGATCCTGTTATACTAAACCTTGTTGTTGAACTTCATAGAAAAATAGATGCACTAGAGATGTTTTTAAAAAATGAAGCACCAAAAAGATTATCACTTATAAATATTACTCAAATAGAATCTATTGGCTTTGAATATTTTAAACTAAGTGAAGATATTTTGGAAATTGGAAAAGAATATTATGGACGAGTAGAGATGCCAGTTCATCCAAAAAGAGATGTTCCTGTTTTTTTTAAAGCTGAGAGTGAGTCTTTGGCAAAGATTACCAAGATTCATGAAAGAGATGAAAGGGAATGGGGCGTTTATCTTACAGCAAGAGAAAGAGTTCTTATTCGTGAGGCAAAAGCGAAATGATTGACCTTAGTTTTATAAATATAGAATATATTGTAGTCGCGATGGCGGCGATGATTTTGTACCTTTTGTATTATGTTTTTTCAAAAGACTCAGAGTTTCACAAAAATATTCGCTCAGTTGCATCTGTAGTTGAAGATTTAAATAGAGAGATTTTTTACTTAAAAAAAGACTTAACTACGGCTAAAACAAGTATGAAAAATAACAATACTCGTATGAGCGATGCAGAAATATATGAAGAAGTTGAGAGAACAGTATATGATATGGTTAACCCTCTATCTGTTGGAGTTCAAAGACTAGAAGATACTCTTGTTACTATGGATGAGCAAATTAATCTGAGAATAGCATCATTAGAAAATGGAGTTAAACAAATATCTATTCCTACCTCAGTTCATGGGAATGATGATCAAAAAATTATTTCACTGTTTAAGCAAGGTGTTTCTTTAGATACCATTTCAAAAGAGTTGCATATCTCAAAAGCAGAAGTTGAGTTTGTTCTAAAAATAAATAAAATAAAATAACATGGCAGACAGAAAACTCTTCACATTAGTCTCTATACTAATCCTTATAAGCATAATATTAACATATACATTATCTGTTTATATTACACTGCTTTTTGGAGTAAGCGAGTTTCATTTTGCTCTAAGGCAGGCTATCTTTGGACTGATTAGTGTTATAACTATTTGGTCACTAGCACAGTTAGACCCTAATAAATGGTTGAGTCCTATAGGTTTTACTTTATTTATTGGATCAACTATTTTAATGATTGCGATGCCATTTTTACCAGAGTTCTTAGTTTCAGCTGTTGGTGGAGCAAAAAGATGGATAAAAGTGTTTGGTTTTTCTTTAGCTCCTGTTGAGTTTTTTAAAGTCGGGTTTATTTACTTCTTAGCTTGGAGTTTTTCAAGAAAGATAAGACATCATGATGGGATGGGAATTGGTGCAGAGTTTAAACGCTTTATACCTTATGCGCTGGTTTTTGTAGGAGCTATGTTTATGATAGCCTTTATTCAAAATGACTTAGGGCAGGTCGTAGTTCTTGGAATGACCTTGCTATTTATGCTTATGTTTGCAGGTAGTAGTTTTCGATTTTTTCTTTCACTTTTATCTATTTGTTTGTTGTTTTTTCTATTTTTTATAATGACAGCTGAACATAGAATTATACGTATAAAATCATGGTGGGCATTAGCACAAAATAGTGTTTTAGGACTTTTTCCTACAGCGATAGCCAATAAGTTAAGAGTTCCAACAGAGATAGAACCATATCAAATTGGACACTCTCTAAATGCCATTCATAATGGTGGAATTTTTGGTACAGGCTTGGGAAGTGGAACTTTTAAACTTGGTTTTTTAAGTGAAGTTCATACAGACTTTGTATTGGCAGGACTGGCTGAAGAGTTTGGTTTTGTCGGTGTTTTTGTAGTGGTTGTAATTTTCTTATGGGTATTACAAAGAATTTTTAAAATTGCAAATCGTTCAAATGACAGAAGTATGTACCTCTTTTCTTTAGGAATAGGACTTTTACTCTCTTTTTCTTTTCTTGTTAATGCCTATGGTATAAGTGGGATTACACCTATTAAAGGTATCTCAGTTCCATTTCTTAGTTATGGAGGTTCTGCACTGATTGCAGCATCTACAGCTATCGGAATGGTCCTTATGGCCTCTAAAAAAGCTAAGATGGAAGAAAAATGAGATTATGTATAACAGGCGGTGGAACAGGTGGGCATCTGATGATTGCCGAAGCGCTTCTCCAAGCTGGGGTAAAAGAAGGGCATGAAGTTATCTTTATCGGTTCAACAACTGGACAAGATAGAAAATATTTTGCCGAGGGTAGCTTGTTTTCAAAGGTTTATTTTTTGGAGACTACCGGAGTTGTAAACCAAAAAGGTCTTGGTAAACTAAAAGCACTTTTTAAAGTTTTTCTAGCTTTCTTAAAATCAAGAAAAATTTTAAAAATGCACAATATAGATGCTACATATAGCGTAGGTGGTTTTTCAGCTGCTCCAGCATCTTTTGCATCTATAAGTAAAAAAATACCACTTTTCATACATGAACAAAATGCAGTAGAGGGAAGACTAAACTCACTTTTAAAGCCTTATGCAAAAAGATTTGTATCTGCTTACGATAAAGATTCTCTTATAAAAGGATATCCGGTAAAAGAGATATTTTACAAAAGTGCAAGAATTCGTGAGAGCCTTGGTACTATAATCTTTTTAGGTGGTTCACATGGGGCAAGAGCTATAAATGATTTGGCTTTAAGTGTAGCTAAAGAGCTTAAAGAAAAAGGTATAAAAATTATTCATCAAGCTGGTGAGAGTGATTTTGCAAGAGTTGAAAAAGAGTATAAGGACTTAGGAGTAGATGCTGAGCTTTACTCATTTACAAAAGAGTTAGCTTCTCTGGTTCAAAGGGCTGATTTAGCAGTTAGTCGCTCAGGGGCAAGTACACTTTGGGAAGCAACTGCCAATGGACTTCCTGCTCTTTACATTCCATATCCTTATGCAGCCGGTGACCATCAATTTTATAATGCTAAGTTTATAGTAGATAATAATCTGGGCTGGTGTGAGCGAGAAGGTGAAGATTTAAGTGTTAAATTATTAGAAATTTTAGAAGAACCATTACAAGAAAGAAGTGAAAAACTTATGAAATATTCAAATAGCAATGTTGCAGATAAAATGATAAAAGATGTACAAGAGAGTATAAAATGTTAAGAGAATTAGCACAAGGTTTAGTAGATCTGATATTTGACTGGGGATATATTGGCATCTTCTGTCTTATGGCAGTGGAGAGTTCATTTATACCTTTTCCAAGTGAAATTATTTTAATTCCGGCTGGATATCTAGCATCTAAAGGTGATATGAGTTTAGGCATGATAATGTTTAGTGGATTAAGTGGTTCAATGGTTGGTGCATTTATAAACTATTATTTAGCACTTAGTCTTGGCAGAAAAATACTTAAAAAGTATGGAAAATACTTTTTTATAAAAGAAAGTGCTCTGGATAAAATGGATAGTTTTTTTGAAAAACATGGGCATATTTCCACTTTTATCGGTAGGCTGATTCCTGGAATTCGTCAGTTGATTTCCATCCCAGCAGGTCTTGCTCGTATGAACTTAGTTGTCTTTTCAACTTATACAGCACTTGGAGCTGGTATCTGGGCTTTAATCCTTACTTTGTTAGGATATTTCATAGGTGAAAATCAAGAATTAATAGATGCATACTTAAAGCAGATTACAATTATTGTTGTAGTACTTTTAATCGTGCTTGGTTCTTTGTATGCTTATTATCAAAGAAATAAAAGAGTTATAAATGATTAAATTAGACTATATGTTTGAAGCAGGTTTTTTTGGAACAAGAGCACCGATATTTATGGATGTGGTAACGCTAATAGTTGCACTTTTACCTTTTCTTGTAGCAGGAGCTATTTACCTTGCCAAAGATAAAAAGTATAAACTTCATGCTCTTGCGCAAGTCTTTATTTTCGCTTTTTCTACTATAGTGATAGTTTACTTTGAGACAGGTGTTAGAATGGTTGGTGGCTTTGAATTCTTTATGCAGGAGAGTGGAGTTTCATATAACTATGCTCTTATAGTACTTGTTTTTCATATAGCAATTTCAGTAATTACACTTATCTTATGGACTAAAACTATTTTTATGGCGAAAAAACAAGTAAAACTAAATAAGCATAAAAAATCAGGAATGATGACCTTTGCAGGAATTGTAATGACTTCTCTCACTGGCATCTGGGTATACTTTTTAATGTTTGTTTTTTAACTAATAGTCCACTAAAGAACGATTAATACTTTTTATAAAATAAAATTAAGGAAATATAAAAATGATAAAAATTGAAGATAAAGCACCAGGCTTTTGTTTACCAAATCAAGATGACATAGAGATATGTTTAAGAGACTTAAAGGGAAAATGGATAGTTTTATACTTTTACCCAAGAGACAATACTCCAGGATGTACAACTGAAGCTTGTGAGTTTACACAAGCGGCTCCTGATTTTTCAGAGCTAGATGCTGTCATCTTAGGTGTAAGTGCGGATACTACAAAAAAACACCGTAGTTTTATAGAAAAAAAAGAGTTAGGAATCACGCTTCTTAGTGATGAAGATACTTCAATGATGCAAGAGTATGGTGTTTGGCAGTTGAAGAAAAATTATGGCAAAGAATATATGGGAATTGTTCGTACTACTTTAGTCATAAATCCTGAGGGAATAGTAAAAGCTGTATTTGAAAAAGTTAGAGTTAAAGAGCATGTTGCAAAAGTTCAAGTTGAGCTAGAGAGATTACAATCTCTCTAAATAAAACCAAGTGTAGTTCCACATTTTAGATGTGGAACATTTTTGACTAATATTTATATCTTAAGTAGAAACGAATATCTTGAGCTTTATCAACCACATTTCCAGAACTCATATCAGATATTTTATATGGAGTCCCAGTTTCATCACCAAAAAATCCATTACTTCCAGTATATTCATAATCAATATATGTATAACGAATTTGTAAAGATAGAATATCTTCTACTAAATATTCTGTCATGTAAGCTTCAAAAGCATCACCACGAGCTGCAATTTTAGAGCCTATGTTTGTGTCTTCCCCATAAGTTATGCTTCTCCAGTTTTTAGAACCATGGTTATATTCAAGCCCCCATCTTCCATCTTCTGTAACTAGAGAAGGAAATTGTGTTCCAACCCAATATGATGTACCAGTAAGAGCATTCTCAGAGCCCAACATACTCTCTCCACTACTAGGATTAGTAATACTCATAGCCGCACTCGCAAAGAATGTAGTCTCATCAAGGAAATCAGTAATACCATTTCCGATTCCGTTTACAACAAAGTTTGCAGTCATACTATGCATACCACCGACAGTATCAAAACCTTTGGTGTAGTCAGTAGCATCTACTGCATCTATAAGATTATTTGCATAGTAATAAAGTGTACCGAAAGAGTATTGACCATCATTATATGGAATAAAAATAAGGCCTGCTAAATCTATAGCAGTGTTTTTATCTGAATCAGTAGCATAAGGAGTAGACGAATATTTAGCCGATGCATTACTCATACCACGACCAGCACAGAATTTAACATACATACCATCAACATATTTATTAAAACTAAATTTAGAACTTAACCCATCAAACTCAACATTTATACTATGTCCCATTGGAGAAGCAGCTTTATCATCGTCACGCATATTTATTAGATGTCCATTAGTTGATGGACGTCGTCCAATACTAAAAGTCCAAGGAATATCTGTGCCTACGAAAGTATCATTTCTATATAGGAAGTAAGCATTACGAACTCTAATGGTGTCGTCATAAGAGTTTTCATTAGAAGTCCAGTCAAATGATTCAAGTCCTGTAGTAGTATAATCTACAGAACGTTGACCAAACATTTTATTATAAGCTAATTGACCAGAAAAACTTAGGTTGTCTGTAGCTTTCCAATCCATATTTATCCATAAGCGGTTTGTCATATATGCATCATTTGAAGCTTCTGAACCATCCGCCATTTCGTAGCTTAAATTTTCTAGTGCAAACCTATAATCAACACCAAATTTCAAGTGACTTCCAGAAGTGGCTTTGTTTAATTCAGAGATGCTGTCTTGCATATAAGCAATCTCTTCCTCAACGTCCATCTTTTCTTCATCTTCGCCATCTTCTTCTTTGTTTGTGGCTTTTTCTTCATCTTCATCTTCGCTGTCAACAGCCTCAGAATCATCAGATTTTTTCACATTTACCTTTAAGGCTTTTTCTATTTTAAGAGTAGCGATTTCTTTTTTAAGAGAAGCCATCTCATTTTCCATCGCTTGAAATCTTTCAAACATTGATTCTGCACTAACATTAGTAGTTAAAAGTACAGAAGCTGCCAGTGACAGTATAAGTGTTTTGTTCATTATGTAATCCCCTTTTATATAAACAACATTTAATATTGTATAACTATACATTAGCTAATTTAAACCATTTTGAAATTTAGTGAATAATGGTGATATTCTTTCATAAAAGCTCAATTTAAATAAATTATGTGTATAATTCGCGGATTTTTCTTCTGTAAATTCACAAGAAAATATTAACAGGTATGTATCAAAAGTTAGTGCAACTTCTTTTTTTAGAGAAAATTGTTCGATATTACCAAAGCTAACTGACAAATTTCTGGCTTGAAAAAACAGCCCTTAAAGGACCTTAAATGGTAACTATGAAAGACTTATTAGAATGTGGTGTTCACTTCGGACACCAAACTCGTCGTTGGAATCCGAAAATGAAAAAGTATATTTTTGGTGTTCGTAAGAATATTTATATAATTGACTTACAAAAAACTTTACGTTATTTCCGTAATACTTATACAATCGTTATGGACGCAGCTGCTGAAGGACAAACTGTTTTATTTGTTGGTACTAAAAAACAAGCTCGTAACTCTGTAAGAGATGCTGCTATCGCTTGTAATATGCCATATGTAGATAACAGATGGTTAGGTGGTATGCTTACTAACTTCCCAACTATTCAAAAATCTATTCGTAAACTTGACATCATTACTGAAATGCAAGAAAATGGACAAATTGATCTTTTAACTAAAAAAGAAGCTTTAATGCTTGCTCGTAAAAAAGAAAAATTATCTGCATACTTTGGTGGTATCCGTGGTATGAAGAAACTTCCAGATATGTTATTTGTTGTAGATGCAGTAAAAGAGCACATCGCTGTTTTAGAAGCTAGATGTCTTGGTATTCCAGTTGTTGCTCCATTAGATACTAACTGTGATCCAGACCTTATCACTTACCCAATTCCTGGTAATGATGATGCAATTCGTTCAATTCAACTTTTCTGTCGTGAAATGACAGCTGCAATCAACGAAGGTAAAGCTCTTAGAGATGCACCTGCTGAAGAAGAAGTAGTTGAAGAAGAAGTAGCTGAAGTAGCAACTAAAGAAACTGTTGAGGCACCTGAAGCACCAGCAGTAGCAAAAGAGGAAGCGTAATTATGGCAGCAGTAACAGCAGCGATGGTTAAAGAGTTACGTCAGGCAACTGACGCACCTATGATGGATTGTAAAAAAGTTTTAGTTGAAGCTGATGGAGACATGGCTAAAGCAACTGAACTTTTAAAAGAACGTGGTATTGCTAAAGCAGCTAAAAAAGCTGATAGAGTTGCTGCAGAAGGTCTTGCTGGTTTCAAAATCGCTGATGACTTCTCTAAAGCTACTGTAGTTGAAATCAACTCTGAAACTGACTTCGTTGCTCAAAACGAAGGTTTCCAAAATCTTGTAAAAGATACAGCTTCTGAGATATACAACAATCAACCTGCTGATGTTGCAGCTTTAATGGCTAGTGACTTTGGTACTAAGTTTACAGATGCAGTTACTAAAATCGGTGAAAAAATTGAAGTTCGTCGTTTTTCTACTTTAACTGCAGATGCTACTACAGCTTTAAATGGTTACATTCACTCTAACAATCGTATAGCTGTTATTATAACTGCTAAATGTGATAGTGAAAAAACTGCACAAGGTATGAGAGATACTCTTAAGCAAGTTGCTATGCATGCATCTGCAATGAAACCAACAACATTATCTTACAAAGATTTTGACGCTGAATATGTTTCATCTGAGACTGTAGGTAGAATTGAAGTTATCAAAAAAGATAACGAAGAGCTAGCTCGTCTTAAAAAACCTCTTAAAAATGTACCTTTATATATTTCTATGAGTCAACTAACTCCTGAAGTTATGGCTGCAGCTGAAGAAAATATCAAAGCAGAGTTGAAAGCTCAAAACAAACCTGAGAAAATCTGGGACAAAATTGTTCCTGGTCAATTAGCTCGTTTTATAGATGACAACACTACTTTAGATAAAGAACAAGCTTTACTAGATCAAACTTATGTTTTAAATGACAAATTAACAGTTGCAAAAGCTGTTGAAGAAGCTGCTAAAGCACTTGGTGGAACTGCTGAAATTACAGAGTTCGTTCGCCTTGAAGTTGGTGAAGGTATAGAGAAAAAAGTAGATGATTTTGCTGCAGAAGTTGCTGCGCAAATGAGTTAAGGATTTTTCCTTAACCCATTCGCATAACTAAGCACTTACTTAACAACTTCCACTTCCTAAAAACTACAATAAGATAACATATAAAACACTTCTTCTGAAGTTTTGCATCCATATACCCTTCTTTTAACTATTTGCTCATTTTATTGTATTAACAGCATTAAACTCATCCTTATAAAGTGCATTTATTTTAATTATCTACTTTTAATTTTTATATATGTCCCATTAATAACTTATATAAATAACGTATTTAAATATAATCTTGCAAATTTCATTTGTTTGTGATATCATCTATTGTAAACAGTTTTTAGTAATTAAAAACTATTTTGATAATGAAGTAGATATTTAGTCATTATGTGTGTGGCTTAAGTAAGATTGATTCATCGGTTTTATTTAAGTCTCATACAATTGGGGCTAGTAACAAATAAAAGGAGACAACGATGCAAGAGAGTAGAAGAAACTTCTTCAAAAGAAGTGCATTAGTTGTTGGAACTGCCGCTGTTAGTGTTACGGCGTTAGTTGCTAACAAAGATGAAGCAATGCAATCTGATTCAAACGGAGTTGTTGTTGGAACCTCTACTAAAAAAGAGATTCTATACACAAAAAGTCAAGCTTGGGAAATATTTTATAAACAAGCTTTGTAGTAAATAAGGAGAGAGTATGTTAGTTGACACGTATGAAACACTAAAAACTCAGATTGGTAGAAGGTCATTTATGAAAATGGCTGCTGTTGCTACTGCTGCAAGTGTTACTAGTGCTTTTGCAAATGATGGTGTAACTAGGGCTGCAACCGATGAGGAAATTAAAAATCCTTTTCCTGGTTCAACTAAAGTTAAAACTATTTGTAATGCATGTTCAGTTGGATGTGGTATTATCGCAGAAGTTCAAAATGGCGTTTGGGTAAGACAAGAAGTTGCACAAGATCATCCTATTTCATTAGGTGGACATTGTTGTAAGGGTGCTGATATGATTGATATGGTTAGGTCTGAAGTTAGACTTAAACATCCAATGGTAAAAGAAGGTGGGAAATGGAAAAGATTATCTTGGGATGACGCATTAGACAGAATCGCAAATAAACTTAAACAAGATCACGATACTGTAGGACCGGATTCAGCAATGTTCCTTGGATCTGCAAAAATGAGTACTGAACAGGCATATTATTATAGAAAATTTGCCGCATTTTATGGAACGAATAATATAGATCACCAAGCTAGAATTTGACATAGTGCAACAGTCGCCGGTGTGGCGAATACATGGGGTTATGGCGCGATGACAAATTCACTTGGAGACATCCAAAATTCTAAAGCAATAATTATTTTTGGAGCAAATCCTGCGGTTAATCACCCAGTTGGCTTCCAACATTTCTTAAAAGCTAAGGAAAACAACAATGCAAAAATTATTGTTATAGATCCAGTTTATACTAAAACTGCTGCAAAAGCAGACCATCACTGTCAAATAAGACCAGGTACAGACATACCATTTATGTATGGAATGCTGAATATAATTTTCGAAAATGGTTGGGAAGATAAGAAATTTATCGACGACAGAGTTTATGGTATGGAAGATATAAAAGCAGAAGCTAAAAAATGGAATCCTAAAAAAGTTGAGGATGTAACAGGTATACCTGCTGATCAACTTATTCAGATTACTAAACTGTATGCACAATCTAATCCAGGTACTTTAATCTGGGCTATGGGTTTAACACAACATACAAATGGAAGTTCTAATACAAGACTTGCTCCAATTATACAATTAGCTCTTGGAAACATGGGTGTTAAAGGTGGTGGAACAAATATTCTTAGAGGTCACGATAATGTTCAAGGTGCTACTGATATGGCATGTTTATCTGACACACTACCAGGCTATTATGGATTAAGTGAAGGTTCATGGAAATATTTTGCAAAATCTTGGGGTGTTGACTACGAATGGTTAGCAGGAAGATTTAAAAATAAAGAATGGATGAGTAAAAAAGGTTTTACTCTTGCTCGTTGGTGGGCTGGTGTTCTAGATGGTAAAGATGGTAATGATCAAATTCATAATGCCGGAACTAATCTTAAAAATCTTATTGTACTAGGTAATGGTATTACTTCTATTGCTCAACAAGCTAAGGTAAAAGAAGGTCTTGATAATCTAGATATGATTGTTCTTTGTGATCCTTTTGTTAATGAAGCAGCAATTTTAACTGATAAGCAAGATAATGTATTTATATTACCTGCAGCTACTCAGTTTGAGGCATCTGGATCTGTAACAGCAACAAATAGATCTGTACAGTGGAGAAACAAAGTAGTTGAACCAATGTATGAGTCAAAAACTGACCACGATATTATGTTCGCATTAGCAAAAAGACTTGGTTTCTATGACGAATATACAAATGCTATGAAAATGAAAGAGAATAAAAAAGATTTTACATGGCCTGAAGATGCTACTGATGAAATTGCAAGAATTATTAAGACTATTGGTCTAACTGGTTGGACAGCAAAAAGAATCAAAAAGCATAGTGAAAACTGGCATATGTTTGATCAAATCTCTGGACGTGGATATGGTGAGATGAAAGGTGAATATTATGGTTTACCTTGGCCTTGCTGGACAGAAACTCATGGTGGAAGCCCATTACTATACAACATTAATAGAAGTGTTTCTGAAGGTGGTATGGGATTTAGAAATAGATTCGGACTAGAACGTGATGGAGAAGATTTACTTGCAGGAAAAGGAAGTGCTCCTAAAGATTCTGCTAATAAAGACGGTTATCCTGAAGTAACAGCCGCTAATATAGAACAAGTTCTTGGCATCACGCTAACAGCTGATGAAAAAAGTAGAATTGGTAAAAATTGGAAAGTTGATACTTCTAATATTATTGCAGAAAAATGTATGGAACAAGGTATTGCTCCTTATGGAAATGCTAAAGCAAGAGCTATAGTATGGACATTCGCGGATCCGATTCCACTACACAGAGAACCTTTGCACTCTCCAAGACAAGATTTAGCTAAAGAGTATCCTTCTTTTGCTGATAAAGAAAATCACTTTAGAGTTGATACTAAATATATCTCGAAGCAAACGGAGCAAGACTGGTCAAAAGATTTCCCAATTAACCTAGTTACGGGAAGACTTGTTAATATGAATGGTGCAGGTATGGAAAATAGAGCTAGTAAATATTTAGCTGCTTTATCTCCGGAAATGTTCTGTAGTATTAACCCTGAGTTGGCTGGACAGTATGGAATTAGAGATGGTTCTATGATGTGGATTCATTCACCGGAAGGCACGAAAATTAAAGTAAAAGCTAAGTATTCTTTTTCAGTATCTGAAGATAGAATTTGGTTACCATTCCATTTTGCTGGTCATTTTCAAGGTGAAGATTTATCTCATAAGTATCCAGAAGGAACTAAACCTTATGCTGTAGGAGAAAGTGCTAATACTGTTACCAACTACGGTTATGACATCGTTACTCAGATCCCTGAAACTAAAGGCGGATTATGCCGCATAGAATTTGCGTAAGGAGCTGGGTATGAATGAAAATAATGCAAGATTAAAATTTTATTGTGATGAGCAAAGATGTATAGCCTGTGATGGTTGTTCGGTAGCATGTGCGGAAGCACATGAGCTTCCAGCAAATATCAACAGAAGAAAAGTAGTAACTCTTAATGAGGGTATTGCTGGTCTAGAGTATTCTCTTTCTATTGCTTGTATGCATTGTACAGATGCTCCTTGTGAGCAAGTTTGTCCAACTGATTGTTTTTATATCAGAGAAGACGGTATCGTTCTACATGACAAAGTTAAATGTATCGGTTGTGCTT
>JBLIEY010000060.1:0-15717 GCA_047633475.1 Sulfurimonas sp. | reverse complement strand
TCGTTCTTGAATTCGCTTTGGCTTATGTAAAAGAACGATCTGGCTTACAAAAGCATATTATGCGATATCCTCAAATGTTTGCTACTAAAGCTATTGAACAAAAGTTAGAAGAAGGTATTAAAAAAGGTATCATTTGGCACACTCAAGGTAGTGGTAAAACAGCACTCGCGTACTACAGCGTAAAATACTTGTCTAGCTACTTTCAAAAAAAGAATATTATCACCAAGTTCTACTTTATAGTTGATCGATTAGATTTGTTAATTCAGGCTAGCAAAGAGTTTAAGTCTCGCGGTTTAGTTGTTCACAATATCAAATCACGTAAAGAATTTACAAAAGATATTAAAGAAACTGCTGCAATACATAATAACTCTGGAAAACCTGAGATTACTGTTGTTAATATTCATAGGTTCGATGACGACCCAAGCGTTATAAAAAATAGTGACTACAACTTAAATATTCAGCGTATATTTTTCTTAGATGAAGTACACCGTAGTTATAACCCAAAAGGCAGTTTTTTGGCCAATTTGGAGCAAGCAGACCGAAATTCAATTAAGCTTGGTTTAACAGGAACACCACTGTTAGGCGACGATTATAACTCTAAATCATTATTCGGTGGTTATATTCACAAGTATTACTACAACGCATCTATCAAAGATGGCTACACTTTACGTTTAATCCGTGAAGAGATAGAAACTAGCTATAAACTAACATTACAAAAAGCATTAGAAGAAATTGAAATACTCAAAGGTAATGCTGACAGAAAGCTCGTTTATGCTCACCCAAAATTTGTTGAGCCTATGCTTGATTATATTGTCAAAGATTTTGAGCAATCTCGTATATTAATGAACGATAACAGTATTGGAGGCTTGGTAGTTTGTGACTCGTCTGAACAGGCAAAAATGATGTACGAAATCTTTCAACACAAATTTACGAAACAACAAGAAGAACCTTCGCTAATGACATCGGAATCACCACTCAGCTATAATGCAACCAAAAAAGAAAATAGCGAAGTAAATACCTCTGCTGTAATATTGCACGATGTCGGTACGAAAGAAGAACAAAAACAGCTAGTTGAGGACTTTAAAGAAGGTAAAATAGATTTCTTATTTGTCTTCAATATGCTATTGACTGGCTTTGATGCCCCACGCCTTAAAAAGCTTTACCTGGGACGAGTGATAAAAGCTCATAACTTGTTACAAGCTCTAACCCGAGTAAACAGAACTTACAAAAATTTTAATTACGGGTATGTCGTAGATTTTGCCAATATAGAAAAAGAATTTGAAAAAACGAATAAAGATTATTTTAAAGAATTACAGTCTGAACTTGGCGATGAAATTGAGCACTACAGCAACCTATTTAAACCGAAAGAAGAAATAACTCAAGAGATACAAGAAATTAAAGGAGTATTATTTCATTTTAACACAAATAATGCGGAAGAATTTTCGCAACAAATAACTCAAATTGACTCTAGAAAAGAGATGTTGAAAATTACACATGCTTTAGATGATGCAAAAAGCCTGTATAATCTCATTCGCTTATCTGGCGATTATGAGATGTTAGAAAAACTAGATTTTCAAAAGCTTACAGTGCTATCCAGAGAAGCAAATAACCGTTTAGCACTGATTAATACAAAAGAAGCACTAGAAAACAATGTTGATACAACTAACTTGCTTAATATTGCTCTAGAAGATGTGATATTTGCCTTTACAAAAGTTAAAGAAGAAGAGATGGTCTTAGCTGACCATTTAAAAGATACTTTACAAAAAGCACGTGAAGGATTAGGTGGCAACTTTGACCCACATGACCCAGAGTTTATTTCACTTAAAGAAGAACTGGAACGTTTATTTAAAAAGAGAAACCTCAGTGAAGTATCTAAAGAACAAATGGAAAGTAATATCAAAGCCTTAAATGATATTTACAATAAATCTAAAGAACTTGAGCGTAAAAACCAGCTATTAAAAGCCAAGTATGACAATGATGAAAAATATGCTCGTTTACATAAACGATTAATGGAAAAAGATCCATTAACTGACAGTGAGAGCAAACTATTTGAAGCACTTAAAGGTTTAAAAACAGAAGTAGATACACAAATACAACAAAATGCAAAGATGTTGGAAAATGAGAGCTTTGTTAAAAAGATGGTTCTACGTTTGGTTATAGAACAATTTAAAGATAAACAGCATATACCTATAACTGCTTCAGCAACCAAACGTATTAATAGCTTAATAGTAAAAGAATACATGAATGAATATTATGGCCGAGTAGCCTAAAAAGAGATTAGAATGAACAAAACACAACAATTTGAAAAACAAACAAAAATATTAATAGATGACTTAAAAAGCGTATGTGCCAACTATGGATTAGGTAATGATGGCAATGAATTTAAAATAATTACTCAAGTATTCTTATATAAATTCTTAAACGATAAATTTGTCCACGAAATAAAAAAGCTTGATGAAAATATTGCTAATTCTGAAAACTGGGAAGATTCCTTAAAAGCATTAAGTGAAGATGAATATGAAATGCTTACGATGCAGTTGAGTGAAAGTACAGCAATTATAAATCCTGAGCATTATATTTCTTCACTATTTGCAAAACAAAATGAAGCAAACTTTGCTGATACTTTTGATAAAACATTAATTGATATCGCAAGAGAAAATAGTGATATTTTCTCTGTACTTACTGGTGGTGGTGAAAAAATCGTTCTATTTGAAAATATAAGCAAGTATGTAACAGACGAGCGTAATGAATTTTGTAAAGCCATCGTCAACAAGCTAACAGGATTTAGTTTTGAGCACATCTTCCATGAGAAATTTGATTTTTATGCAACAATTTTTGAATACTTAATTAAAGACTACAATACTAATAGTGGTGGTAAATATGCAGAGTATTTCACACCTCATGCCGTGTCTAAAATCATGGCACGTTGTTTAGTACACGGTGAAGTTAAGAACGCAACTTGTTATGACCCTTCGGCAGGTTCAGGCTCACTTTTAATGAACCTAGCTCATCAAATAGGCGAAGACAAATGTACTATCTACTCGCAAGATATTTCACAAAAATCATCTGCTCTCTTACGTTTAAACTTAATCCTTAATGACTTAGTCCATTCTATTCATAATATTATTAAGGGTAATACTATACTTGATCCTTATCATAAAGAAGAAAATGGTGATTTACAGAAATTTGACTATATTGTTTCAAACCCACCATTTAAGTTAGACTTTTCAGATTTCAGTGCTGAGCTAGACACTAAAGAAAATCATGACCGTTTCTTTGCAGGAGTTCCAAACGTACCTCCAAAGAAAAAAGAGTCAATGGCGATTTACTTAATGTTTCTGCAGCACATAATCTACTCTCTTAAAGATGATGGTAAAGCTGCTATAGTAGTACCTACAGGATTTATAACAGCACAAAGTGGAATTGATAAAAAAATACGTCAAAAACTAATAGATGAAAAAATGTTGGCAGGTGTAGTAAGCATGCCATCAAATATTTTTGCCAATACTGGTACAAATGTTTCTATCTTGTTTATTAATAAAACAAATAAAGAAGATGTGGTGCTGATAGATGCATCAAATCTGGGTAAGACAGTAAAAGATGGTAAAAACCAGAAAACTATGTTAAGGCATGCGGAAGAAGAGCACATAATCAGTACTTTCAACAACAAAAAGGCGGTGGATGATTTCTCTGTGGTTGTGAATTACGACGATATTAAGGCTAAGAACTATTCGCTGAGTGCAGGGCAGTACTTTGAAGTAAAGATAGAGTATGTAGATATTACTCAAGAAGAGTTTTCAAATAAGCTTAAAATTTTTGATGAAAATTTGAAAGTATTATTTGGCAGTTCAAAGGTTTTTGAAAGTGAAATCCTGAGAAATCTAAATGGGTTAAACTATGAATAAATATGTTCCGCTAGGTGAATTAATTAAAACAGTTTCTGTAACTCATAAATTTGATAAGCCTGAATTGATATTTTTAAATACTTCCGATGTATTAGAAGGAAAGATATTAATTGATTCCTATATGCCTGTGAATCAAATGAAGGGGCAAGCTAAAAAAACCATTAAAAATGGAGATATTCTATATAGTGAGATAAGACCAAGAAACAGAAGATATGCTTATGTAAATGGTTTGAAAAACCCTGAAGACTATGTTGTCTCTACAAAGCTTATGGTTTTGAGAAAGACCAATGAAAAGCTAAACAATGACTACTTATATCATTTCCTTACAAATAATCAGACTATTAATTATTTACAAGGTAGGGCTGAAAATAGAATCTGTTCTTTCCCTCAAATAACATTCGATATTGTGAAAAGCCTGAATATATGGCTACCTGAACTTTTGATGCAATCAAAAATTGCAAAAGTACTTTCTGACTTAGACAAAAAAATAGAACTCAACAACAAAATCAATACTGAGTTAGAGGCCATGACCAAGCTCATTTATAATTATTGGTTTGTGCAGTTTGACTTCCCTGATGCTAATGGTAACCCCTACAAATCATCGGGTGGTAAAATGGTTTTCAATGAAGAGTTAAAACGTAAAGTCCCTGAAGATTGGGAAATTAAAGAACTTTCTAATATATCAGATATTACGACCGGTAAACTAGATAGTAATGCAGAAGTAATTGGTGGCGAATACCCTTTTTATACTTGTGCAAAAGACCCATCAACAATCAATAGTTATAAATACGATGGAGATGTAATTTTAATCGCAGGAAATAATGCTGCAGGTAACTTTCATGTAAATAGATATTCAGGAAAGTTTGATGCATACCAACGAACATATATTATTACTGCTAAAGAGAGAAAACACTTAAATTATTTGTATCAAGTATTATCTAGACAGATGAAGATATATAAAAATAGAGGAAAAGGTTCACAAACAAAATTTTTGACTATAGGTATGCTTACGGAAATACAAGTATTTCAACCTAATACAAATGTGATGTCTGACTATCATAAATTAACTATTCCCTTATACGAAAAGCAAATGAATATAATACATGAGAATAAAAAACTTGAATCTTTACGTGACTGGCTATTACCGATGCTAATGAATGGACAAGTCACTGTTAAAGACTGATTGTTAAACTATTATTACATTCAGGTCAAAGTATATATTTTACAAAGCAAGCATTGATTATGATTGAAAATTGGATTAGCACCTTCATTCTCTCGCTCTGCCTCTCTGGCGAAGAGTAGGGTTCGGGACAACATCCTGAACTCGTATCTGCTAAGCCATACCTTGATTTTTACATTGTCATTTGATTTCGGGTGCTCTCTATTTCAGAGTGTTTTTCTAGTGCATAGTTTTTAGTTTCTCTTTTTTGAATAGTATTTAACTTTTTGTTTATGATAAACTCTTTAACATCTTGGATAAATCCATTAGTTGATTTGATAAAGGCATTATATTGCTTCCTAATTGTTTTATATCTTGTTCCAATATTATTAAGCGCTTCTCTATATCGCTCTCTATTGGTTCTTGTAGCTGTGTTTCTTTGCATAGTTTCTCTAACTTCTCTATATAAAGATTCTCTCTTTGGATTAAAGCTGTTGTAAGGGCTTGTTCGTTCTGCTCTAGTGTCTGAATTTTGATTAGTAGTGTCTCTATCATCTCGTTCGACACTTAATCTCCTATTCTTATATAAACTTTTTGATTGTTCTTTGTATAGTTCAATTCGCTTACTGGTATAGCTATATATCTTCCGTTCTTTTGTTTTATTATGTATCGTTTTGGTACATTCAATTTGTTTGGTTGATATTGCTTGAATATGTGGTAACTCAGAAGCATCAATATTAGTGTCATTATTGCTACTAATATTTTGATTAAATTGGACAAACTTTGTTCTTTGTTGCTTAAGTGTTTCTCCCTCTCTAATACTACTTTCTTGATTCTTTTGTTTGAGTTGTTCAAGCTTTTTATCAGCTCTTGCTCTTGCAGACTTATATCTTTTCTTAACTGCTGTATACCGCTTATTAAGCTCTTTTCTGAGGTTATCTTGTATTCTGTCATATTCTGACTGAGTTCGGCTGTTAATTCCTCTATGCTGTTGATTAGTTGAAATTTGCTTTGCTCTATTTTCTCGGCTATTGTTCCAAAATTCCGCATTATATAGGTCTCCTTTTAGTCGTATTTTTCCGCTTCCATTCGATACAGTTATATAGTGAAAATCTTTTGCAAAATCGTGTCCTAGTTTATGAACGTTTAGCCCAGTTTCTTTCAATATATTTTTAATGTCATCTAAGTTATTAATAAAACCTGCTTGATGTAGTTCACAGATATAATCATTAATCGCTAACTCACTTTGTTGTCGTGCTTTTGGTTTACTTAGGTCAAAATCTTTTTCTTTATGTTGTTCTTTGATAAGCTTTGTATTGTTTAGTGGACTCTCTAAATTATATTTAATATCTATAAAATCACGAATTAGATTGACTCTTTTTCTATCTTGCTTATCTATATACAGTTGTAGTTGAGTTCCCGTCTTCAGATTCAACTTAGGAATACGTACATGAACATGATAGTTGTCTGTATCTTGATGTAATACTGCATCAATGTGATACTCGTCTCTTGAAAAACCATACATAAACATTTTTTCAAAATCATCTAAAGCTGATTCTATAGTTTTGTTGTCAGGCTTACCTTTAAATCCTATAACTATAGAATATGCATTTTGCTTATACGATGTAGTATTTGTGATACGGTCACCAAACTCTATATCTCCTTTAAGAACTTTTATTTTATTGTGATCCCTAGGTTTCTTTTTAGTTCCGTTAAGAACATAGTCTCCCCAACTTGTCGTCGCCCTATTAATAACATAATTTCCCCAACCTTTGCTCGTTCCGGCAAATTGAATAATCATTTTAAGCTCATTACTTTTGAATATATTTCAAAAATTGCTCTGATTTCATATTGATTTTTTGTGTTTAGTTCCTTGGCTATTTTATTAAGATAATTAGCAATCTTGTTTATCTCAAATAAAAGTTTAGGGTCTGCATCTTTATAAATAACTATACTTTTTTTTGATGGTGGATTGTCAATAGTTGTATGAAACTTATTTCTAATAAATTGAGCTATAGAAATATTTTCAATACTAGCAAGAGCTGAAATATTTTCATAGTCAGACATAGAAAAATTTACTTTTACTTGTTTTAATTTTCGTGTTTTCATAAATATATCCTTAAATAAATAGCTTGAGCAAGGTTAATCAAGTCCCACTAAAGTGGCCCTTGATACATTTCGGCATACGCCTACATTTTAATCTTGTTGAGTTCTTGAAGTAGTATAAAAGCTTCTTTATTGATTGTTGATATTTCAATCTCATGTTTAGAAATTTCAGTAAGCCAATGCTCATATTCTTTGATACATACAAAACCACCATCTTTTTCCATTAGATTCTCAACTTCAAGTTTGATATTATTTATATAAGCTGCTCGAAATAATTCTGGTAATTCGGAAAACTTTTTAGATATTAGCAATTCACTGTTTTCGATTAACATCAACCTAACTTCGTCATCAAAATTTTCATTGTTGTTATCATCATCATCATTAGATGAACTATTTTTACAGTTTATATCTTTGTTATATTCATCGCCTATTGTTTTATCATTGAATAAATCAATTAATTCGTAAATATGAAATTCACTTCCTGTTTTAATGCCACAATTATAATAATCATTGATTTTATCCTGATTTTTAATTATTAAACTATGTAAATCATCTAGCATATGCGATAAAACTACTTGATTATTTTTAAGTAGAATCAGTCTTATATTGCATTCCTGCATTTCTTTTTCATTTTCTTTTTTTGAAAATATTTCAATTATTTTTGAAATATATTTCATTTCTTGATTTAGTTTTTTCATAGTGTTTTCCTTGTTTTATATAAAAGTGTTCATTCCACTTTGTCAATATCCCCCACACGTAAGCTACTTAGATGTATATCTTCTAACAGATGATATAGATACACCTAATAACTCACTCATAGATTTAAGGGTATGTCCTTGTGACCTTAGTAAGATTGCTTTATCTTTTATAGGTTTAGATCGTTCTTGTTTTTGCTTAGCTATTAGAATATTTCTCCTTCTATATGCGTCTCGCAACTCATCATCTGAAAGCTTGACTTTCCAATTCTCTTTATTAAGCATTAAAATAGATTTTGTCTTAGCAAATAGTTTTCTATAAGTAAATCCAAAATCACACTTTGAATTAAAATGAAGAGCCATTGCTAAAACTGATTCTAAATAAAATTGTTCTTCATAATAAAGTCTTATTGCATAAAGTGCTAAAGAACGCATAAATTCGTCTTTGCTTGATGGATAAAGTGGTTTTTGATATTTCACAAACTTCGTGAAATATTCACCTAACTCTGTGATGGCATAAACTCTCTCAATCCCATCAACAACTTCATACTCTTTAAATATAATATGCGGTATTAACTCTTTCATCTGAATCTTGATAGTAGCTATCCGTTGCCATTCTTTCCAACTTTGTGGCATGTATTGAAAATGGTATAGTACTTGTAATGTTTTCGTACTATCCATCTTACTAAGCCATCGTGTTGCGCTTGGTGGTGGTAAGCTCAATAAAGTACTATCAAAATCAGATGTTACGTTAAGGCGAATTCCCCACACCAGCTGATATATCCATAAAAAGATACCTTTATATATTTATTTACAAACATGTTCATATTTACCCTCTACTCGGGCATGGGTAGCTATCCCTAAGACTTCATATAATATGAAGTCTAAGCGGTAGCTAATATCACAAACTGATTAAGCTATTGTTATGATTGTTTTAGCTATTCTTTGTGCTTATTATATTTATTAATATAAAACTACATTGTTTCGATTTTTTCAGTATTAAGATATATAGCAACGTCATAAATATTAAAAATAACACGAGCATTCTTCGCTGTACCTAATTTTTTATGACAGCAAATACCAATGCCTTTTGACATGTATAGACTTAATGTGGATGAAGATATATTGAGTTCCGTTGCCATCTCAACTTTATTTATAACGCTTCTTTTGTACTTTTCTTGCAAATATTTATAAGTTTTTTCAACAGATGTATCCATTGTTTTGCTCATGCTTATCCTTTGTTTATACTTTGTGTATGAAAAATTGTACATCATGTATTTTTGCGAAACTTAAAAAATGTGGTTTATTTAATGAAGAAAAGAGAAAATATCAAATATGTTTAGTAGATCAACTCACTATACTTGACATTAATTTTTAGTGAACTTAAGCTAATAATTATTATTTTTGCCTTTGCATTACACGTTATTTCATTATTTTCAAACTTTTTAACTTTTAGTTTGTTGATAATAAATAATTTAGAGAGAAGCTTTTTAGCTACATAATAAACTAATGAGTGAAAAGTATAATGATGATTTTAAAATTGTGGAACTGCTAAAGAGGTTTTAAATACGTATTCTATATTAGCTATATATTATGAGTAAGGTGATGGAGTAAGACAAGATAAGAGAAAAAAAAGCAAAAGAATTATTTGTAAAAGCATGTGATGGTGGAAGTATATCTGCTTGTAGGAGCTATAAGATATTAAACGAAGCAGGGTATTAACATAAGTAAGTAAATTACTAATTGAATTGGTGATAAAAAATGAATTTGGGTATCAATAGGGTAGCAAGTAAAATAATTTAATTTCTTAAAAGTACTATTATTATCGTATTTTAGGGGGTTCTGTTGTATTTTGAAGTGGTGGACCCTCAGAGATTCGAACTCTGGGAGGTATAACCCTCGCCGGTTTTCAAGACCGGTGCATTCGACCAACTCTGCCAAAGATCCACGTGTTGTATTAAAAAAGTTTTAAAAATAAAACTGGAGGTGCCACCCAGATTTGAACTGGGGATAGCAGCTTTGCAGGCTGCGGCCTTACCACTTGGCGATGGCACCAGTTATCTTTCATTTCAATGGTGCCCGGAGCCGGACTTGAACCGGCACAGTATTGCTACCGGGGGATTTTAAGTCCCCTGCGTCTACCAATTTCGCCATCCGGGCATATGAATGAATTCACAGTTTATAATTTAAATGGAGCGGGAAACGAGGTTCGAACTCGCGACCCCGACCTTGGCAAGGTCGTGCTCTACCACTGAGCTATTCCCGCAATTTTTTACACTTAATTTTTAAGTGAGCGGAATTATAGCCATTTAATTTTCGTTTGTAAAGAGTTTTTCTTGGAAATATAAAAAAAAATGGTATAATCGCACTTATATAATAATATATTTATAGTATAAGGATTTTTATGAGAAGTGATATTATAAAAAAAGGGTTTGATAAAGCCCCTCATCGTTCATTATTAAGAGCAACAGGTCTTAAAGATGAAGATTTTGATAAACCGTTTATTGGAATAGCAAATAGTTATATTGATATTATCCCAGGACATTTTTTTCTACATGAGTATGGTGAAATTGTAAAAGAAGCGATTCGTGAAGCTGGTGGAGTTCCATTTGTCTTCAATACGATAGGCGTTGATGATGGTATTGCTATGGGTCACGAAGGCATGCTTTATTCTCTTCCATCTCGTGAGATAATCGCTGATTCTATAGAAACTGTAATGAATGCTCACCAATTAGATGCAATGATTTGTATTCCTAATTGTGATAAAATTGTTCCAGGTATGATCATGGGAGCTTTAAGAGTTAATGTTCCTACTATTTTTGTTTCAGGTGGTCCTATGGCTGCTGGGCATAAAAAAGATGGTACGGCTATTGATCTTGCTACTGCATTTGAAGCGGTTGGTCAACATGCTGAAGGCAAGATGAGTGACGAAGAACTTTACGAGATAGAATGTGAGGCTTGTCCATCTGGTGGGTCATGTTCTGGAATGTTTACAGCAAACTCTATGAATACTCTTTGTGAAGCTATGGGTATTGCACTTCCAGGAAATGGAACAATTTTAGCGATGACTCCTGAGCGTATAGCTCTTGTTAAGAAAGCAGCTCGTCGTATTGTTGAACTTGCAAAAATGGAAAACAACGAAAAATTTAGAATGAAAAATATTTTAAATGAAAAAGCTATTCATAATGCATTTGTTGTTGATATGGCAATGGGTGGAAGTTCAAATACTGTTTTACACCTTTTAGCAATAGCTAGAGAATCAGATATTGAATACAAAATAGAAAATATAAACAAAATTGCAGATAAGGTAGCGCATATTACTAAAATATCTCCATCTTTAAGTACTGTTCATATGGATGATGTTAACAGAGCTGGCGGTGTAAACGCGGTTATGTGCGAAGTTTCTAAACGTAGTGGTCTGTTGAACCTTGATTCTCTTATGATATCTGGTGAAACTTTAGCCGAGAGAATTGATGGATGCGAAATTCTTGATGAAAGTGTTATTCATACAAATAAGAATGCTTACTCTCAAGTTGGTGGTCTATCTATCCTTTTTGGTAATCTTGCAACCGAGGGTGCAGTTGTTAAAACCGCTGGTATAACCGGGAACATGAAACAGTTCAAAGGAACTGCAGTATGTTTTAATTCTCAGCCAGAAGCTCTTGCTGGAATTATGAGTCGCAAAGTTAAATCTGGCGATGTTGTAGTTATACGTTATGAGGGTCCAAAAGGTGGCCCAGGTATGCAAGAGATGCTTGCTCCTACTTCTCTTATTATGGGAATGGGTCTTGGTGAGTCTGTTGCTCTAATTACTGATGGACGTTTCTCTGGGGCTACTCGTGGAGCATCTATCGGGCATATATCTCCTGAAGCAGCTGAGGGTGGTTTAATCGCTCTTGTTGAAGATGGTGATGAGATTGAGTTAGATACAGATGCTCACCTTTTACAATTAAATGTAAGTGAAGAAATTTTAGCAAAAAGAAGAGCTAATTGGACTCCACATATTAATCATGTAAAATCTAAATGGCTTAAACGCTACGCTTTATTAGTATCGAATGCTTCAAACGGTGCTATTTTAAAAACTGAATTATAAAAAAGGAAAATTATACGTGAACGCAATTGCAATAAAACATAATGACGAGATTATTGACTTACAAACTGCTAAAGAGCTTGGGTTTGAGGGTGAAGCAATTCATCTAGATAACTCTGCAGCATCTTTAGACGTTCTTCGTCACTCAACAGCTCACTTAATGGCTCAGGCTATAAAGTCGCTATATCCAGATGCAAAGTTTTATGTAGGACCAACTGTTAAAGAAGGTTTTTACTATGACTTTAAAACAGAATCTGAAATAGGTGAGGGTGATCTTAAAAAGATAGAAAAACAAATGTTATCTTTTGCTAAGAAAAAATATGAGATTGAAAAGTATACTATCTCTATGGATGAAGCAAAAGAGAAGTTTAAAGATGACCATTTAAAACTTTCTGTAATGCAAAGAATTAAAGATGATAGAGTTAGCATCTATAAACAAGGTGAATTTGAAGACTTATGTCGTGGACCTCATTTACCAAATATTGGACTTATTAGATATTTTAAACTTACTAAAATATCTGGTGCATACCTTGGTGGTGACTCTAAAAATGAGATGCTAACACGTATATATGGTATAGCATTTGCAGATAAAGAATCTTTAAAAGAGCATATGACAATGCTCGCAGAAGCTGAAAAACGTGACCATAGAAAAATTGGTAACGAAATGAACCTTTTCACTTTCCGTGAAGAGGTTGGTGCAGGTTTTCCAATTTGGCTTCCTGCTGGTGGTAGACTTCGTGCAAGACTCGAGGGCTTACTTTACAAAGCTCATCGTAAACGTGGTTATGAGCCAGTCCGTGGTCCAGAGATGCTAAAAAGTGATCTATGGAAAACATCTGGTCATTACCAAAACTATGGTGAAAATATGTATTTCACTAAGATTGATGATATAGAATTTGGTGTAAAACCAATGAACTGTGTTGGTCATATTAAAATATACGAGGATGAATTACGTTCTTACCGTGATCTTCCTATTAAGTACTTTGAATATGGTGTGGTTCACCGTCACGAATTTACTGGTGCACTTCACGGTCTTTTCCGTGTTCGAGAATTCACACAAGATGATGCACATATTTTTTGTACGACAGAGCAGATAGAAGAGCAAATCATTGAAGTTGTTGATTTTGTTGATAAAATCATGTCAACATTTGAATTTGATTATAAGATGATGGTTTCAACTAAACCTGAAAAAGCTGTTGGAAGTGATGCTGTATGGGAAGTTTCTACTCAGGCACTTAAAAATGCAATGGATAAAAATAATTTAGCTTATGAAATCGATGAAGGTGGTGGAGCATTCTACGGACCTAAAATCGATATTAAGATTACAGATGCCATCGGTCGTGAATGGCAATGTGGAACAATTCAGCTAGATTTTAATCTTCCTGAGCGTTTTGAGCTTGAATATAATGGGGAAAACAACGAAAAAATACAACCAGTTATGATTCATAGAGCAATTTTAGGTTCTTTTGAGCGTTTTATTGGTATATTAACAGAACATTATGCTGGTGAGTTTCCAATGTTTATCGCTCCAACGCAAGTAGCTATCGTTCCAATCGCCGATACGCACAATGCTTATGCTAAGGAATTATCTGATAAACTTATCGATATAAATGCCGATAGTGAGATATACAACAAAAATGATTCTTTGAATAAAAGAATTAGAACAGCAGAAAAAACAAGAGTTCCAATGCTTGTAATTATAGGCGATGAAGAGGTTGAAGGTAAAACTGTTGCAATTCGCGATAGAAGAACTAGAGAACAATATAACTTAAGCGAAGAGGAATTCTTGAAGCTTATACAAACTAAAATAAATGAGGTGAATTTTTGAGTAAAAAAGACCGTGTCATAATGAATGACGATATCCGTGTATCAGAGCTGAGATGTAGTATCGATGGAGGAGAATCGTTAGGAATTATTTCTACTGATGAAGCTATGAGTAAAGCCAACGAATTAGGTATGGACTTAGTCCTTATCGCTCCAACTGCAAAACCACCAGTTGCTAAAATCATGGACTACGGTAAATACAAATACCAAGAAGAAAAGAAACTAAAAGAGCAAAGAAAGAATCAGGTAAAAATTGTTGTTAAAGAAATCAAGTTATCTGTGAAAATTGCGGATAATGACATAGCTTACAAAGTTAAGCACGCAAGAGAATTCTTAGAAAAAGGATTTCATGTTAAGTTTCGTGTATTCTTAAGAGGTCGTGAAATGGCTCATCCAGCTGCTGGTAGAGAAGTTCTTTTAAGAGTTTGGCCTATGGTTGAAGATATTGGTGTTATGGAAAAACCACCAAAATTTGAAGGTCGCTACTTTAATATGTACGTTACTCCTCAGAAGTAATCTTACAGCTTTCTATAAAAGATGAGATTTCTAATAATCTCATCTTTACCTGTTTTGCCTTCTCCAAATTTATCTAAGAAGTTAAGTGGAAGCTAAAATCTTATTTAGAGATTTTAGCTTTTAATTCATTTTCGTCGATAGCACCTGAAACATATTTAACAACGATTAGTTTTTCTGTTTCATTTATATACCATTCAGCAATGTGTTCACTTTCTAGTTTATTTAGTTTATCTGTATCTGCATTATCTTGAGGGATAAATAGATGAGAATATTTAGTAGGATTTTGTAGTTTAAGAGTCCACAATAACCACACAGTTGCAATAACTGCGACAGAGATACCAATAGTAGATCTATCGCTAATATCAAGCATAAGACCAGCTAGTGTACCACCTATAAATGTAGTAAAGTATGCAACAGAGTTAGAAATACCAAGTGCTGCACCTTTTTGATGAACTTTAGCAAACTTACTAATCATAGACTGTACAAGTGGTTCCATCATGTTAAATGCTATAAAGAACATTGAAACACCAACAACAAAAAGAGTACTAGAAGCGGTTAAACCCATAAGCAAAAATGAGCCAATGAAAAGAACAATAGAAGCTAGAAAGATTTGTTTAGGTTTGTTCTTCTTTTCACCAAAGACGACAGCAGGCCCCATAGCAAGAAGACCAAGAAGCATAGCTGGTAAGTAGGCCATATAAAGATCACTTTTCTCCCAAGCAAATTCGTCACTTGTTAAAATGATAGGAATAAGAACAAAAGCAACAGTCATTAAACCTTTTTGCATAGCATTGATAATTATCATATTTAAAAGGTTTGAGTCCTTTAAAATATCAGAAGTTTTAGCTTTTTTGTTATAAATATGTTTTATTCTTGGAGGAGTCGGTACTTTAGTAAATAAAAGAATGATGGCAAATATAGATAAACCAGCAGTTATAAAGAAAAGAGTATCAACGCCATAAGAAGCTCCTATTATTGGTCCAAGTCCCATAGCAAAAGCAAAACTAAGAGCGATTGTTGCTCCCATTATTGCCATTGCTTTTCCTCTTACCTCTTCTTCAACAAGATCTGAAATCATTGCAGTAATAACTGAGCCTATTGCTCCTGCACCTTGAAGAAAACGTCCAAGCATAAGAGTGTATATATCTGTTGCAAATCCAGCTATAAGTGAACCTGCTAGGAATATAAGAAGACCTACTAATAGTGTTGGTTTTCTTCCTATTTTGTCACTCATAACTCCAAAAGGTACTTGAAAAATGGCTTGAGTAAGTGCATATCCACCAACAATAACACCAACTAAAAGTAAGTTGTCAGTCATAGAAGCTGCATATAAAGAGATAACTGGTAAAACTAAAAATAGACCTAAAAATCTAAGTGATATAATTGCCGAGAGGGGAAAAATCTTTTTGAACATGAAACGCC